>CAMAHZ010000107.1 GCA_945834965.1 uncultured Clostridia bacterium
TGTTAATTTATAATAACGGCGTTGCCGTTATTCGTCAAAATAATCTACGTATTCTATTTTAAGCTCGCTTTCGGGGAAGAGCTTTTTGTGCAGGGCGATAAAATAATCGTCGGTCATGCTTGCAATATAATCTATTACAATTTGTTCAGGCTTTTCGTCTGAATAAGGTGTAGCTCTCTTAAAGTACGGCTTGTCTACGTAAGCGATATGGTGGCGGTAGATATAGGAGCTCTCGTCGCCTTTTACAAGGTCGTCCAACAGCCTTTTAAAAAGCTGTTCCATCATCGGCTTAATCGTATCTTTTTGATATTTTTGCGCATAGTCCGTCTTGTACACAAGGTTATAGTTGTCGCTCTTTACCTTTTGCAGGTCGCTAAAATGGCTTTTATCGAGCATTATATAGTCCTTGCCGTAGCTGTTCTCGATTACGTTCACCGTAAGGTTGTTCATAATCTGCGCGTTGTAATCGCCCAAGCCCTTTTCGTTAAAGTCGCTCTCGGAAAGTAGATGCGCCCTTGCCGCGTCCTGTCTATCCTTGCCGACGTAGGCGATTATGTCCGAAATGCGCACTACGCACCCTTCTAAGGTGTCCGGCACGAGCCTTTTTACCGCCACCTTGTCAAGGTAGCAGTTCTCTATAGTCTCGTCAAACTCTTCAAAGCTTGAAACGGGCTTAGGGCGGTACTTCTCAAGCTCCAACTCGCCGTCGTGCGCGGCAATTCCGCACAGCGTTTGCAGGGTTATATTATAGGGGAAAATCTTATCAAGCACCCTTACCGAGTGGATATTGTGGCTAAATCTTCTGCCCGTATAGTCTTTGGAAATGCCGTCTAAAAACCTTTCGCCTGCGTGTCCGAACGGGGTATGCCCTATATCGTGCCCCAGCGCAATAGCTTCGATTAAGTCAAGGTTTAAATTCAGCGCCGCACCTATCGTCCTTGCAATGCGGGAAACGAGTTGAACGTGCAGTCCCCGTCTCGTTATGTCGTCGTTTTTGTGCAGGGAAAACACTTGAGTCTTGTCCGCATATCTATTGTAGTAGGGGCAGTTGATAATCTTGTCTATATCCCTGATAAACGGCGGGCGCAAAACGGTGGGCTTATCGCGAGAATTATCCCTGCGTAACGCGTCGTCGTTACTGAAGGCAACCCTTTTAAAGCTCTGGCTCTTCTTCTCTTCGATTATTCTGTTTTCTAAATCGGTTGAAAGTTCTTCGTACATACCTTTATAATTATACCATATTTAATATAAAAAGTAAAGAGAAGAAATTGCCGCCCGCCACCTTAAAAAAATATTGCTCAAAACCGTTGACTTTTATTTTTAGGTTTGTTAGAATATGATTTGCTGTTAATTATGCACTCGTGCATTTTCATATACGGCAAAACGACTAAGCTTTTTGCATCTTCCGCATTGTAAGGGTAGTGCGGCAGGATAAAGAAGATATATTCCACAGGTTTTATAAACCGAGTAAAAAAAGGAGGAATCACAATGCCCACCATTAACCAGCTTATCAAGCACGGTAGAGAAAAACAGGTTTACAAGAGCAAGTCTCCCATTTTGGACAACTGCCCCCAGAAGCGTGGCGTATGCCTTTCGGTTACGACTACCACCCCTAAGAAGCCTAACTCCGCAATCCGTAAGATTGCAAGGGTAAGACTTACCAACAAGCAGGAAGGTACCGTATACATTCCCGGCGAAGGTCACAACTTGCAGGAGCACTCTTCAGTTTTAATCCGTGGCGGACGTGTAAGGGACTTACCCGGCGTTCGTTACCACATCGTTCGTGGCGCACTCGATACTGCAGGCGTATCCAAGCGTAAGCAGGCCCGTTCGCTCTATGGCGCAAAACGCCCTAAGTAATTTAAGGCAAAAAAATACGGCTTAAAGCTAAAAGCCGAACAATTCTTCCTACTTTTCGGAATATATATTTCTTTACCCTTACCGATAAAAGTAGGCAGTATTCGCAGTTTAACTGCGGAGAAGATTTGCTACCCCTGAGAGATTTATTCCCGGTGGCAAGCATTAGCTTATTTAAATAACCCAAAATAATTAAGGAGGATAACATTATGCCCAGAAGAGGTAACGTTCCTAAAAGGGACGTATTGCCCGACCCCGTGTACGGCAGCAAGGTAGTAACCAAGCTCGTTAACCAGATTATGTACGACGGCAAGCGTGGAACGGCGCAGACTATCGTCTACGACGCATTTAAAATCGCGAGCGAAAAGCTCGGTCAGGACCCCATGGATGTATTCAACCAGGCAATGAACAACATTATGCCCGTGTTGGAAGTAAAGGCAAGGAGAGTAGGTGGTGCTAACTATCAGGTACCTATGGAAATCAGACCTGAAAGACGCCAGACCCTTGCAATCCGTTGGTTGGTAATCGCAACCCGCAAGCGTTCCGAAAGGGATATGAGCGCAAAGCTCGCAGCAGAGCTTATGGACGCTTACAACAACGCAGGCGGCGCTGTGAAGAAGAAGGAAGATACCCACAGGATGGCAGAAGCAAACAAGGCGTTTGCACACTTCCGCTTCTAATAGAGGTAAATTATGGCAAGAGAATACGACTTATTACACACCAGAAATATCGGTATTATGGCTCACATCGACGCAGGTAAAACTACGACGACCGAGCGTATCCTTTACTACACCGGTATCAACCATAAAATCGGTGAAACACACGACGGTACCGCAACCATGGACTGGATGGTACAGGAGCAGGAGCGTGGTATAACCATCACTTCCGCTGCAACCACCTGCCATTGGACCCGTACCGGTAAGACTAAGGCAGACGAGTGCCGTATCAACATCATTGATACCCCGGGTCACGTTGACTTCACGGTAGAAGTTGAACGTTCGCTCCGCGTACTCGACGGCGCAGTTGCAACTTTCTGTGCAAAGGGCGGCGTTGAACCTCAGTCCGAAACCGTTTGGCGTCAGGCAGATAAGTACAAGGTTCCCCGTATTGCATACGTAAACAAGATGGACATCAACGGCGCTAACTTTGAAAGAGCCGTACAGATGATGAAGGACAGGCTTCAGGCTAACCCTATTCCCATCGAGCTTCCTATCGGTAAGGAAGACACCTTCAAGGGTATTGTAGACCTTATCGAAATGAACGCAGAAATCTACGATTCCGACGACGGTAAGCAGTATCATAAGGCAGAAATTCCTGCAGATATGTTAGACGCCGCTCAGGCAGCTCACGAAGCTATTATGGAAGCTGCCGCAGAAGGCGACGACGAGCTTATGGAAAAGTTCCTTGAAACTATGGAACTTACCCCCGACGAAATCAGAAAGGGCTTAAGAGAGGCTACCATCGCAATGAAGTGTACGCCCGTTCTCTGCGGTTCTTCCTATAAGAACAAGGGCGTTCAGATGCTCTTAGACGCAGTCGTTGATTTCCTTCCTTCCCCCGTAGACGTAGACCACGTTCAGGGCGTTAACCCTAAGACGGGCGAAGAAGAGATTAGAAAGACCGACGATAACGAACCCTTCGCAGGTCTTGCATTCAAGATTGCAACCGACCCCTTCGTAGGTAGGCTTGCATACTTCAGAGCATACTCCGGCGTGCTTTCCGCAGGTTCTTACGTTTACAACTCAACTAAGGGCAAGAAGGAAAGAGTCGGCAGATTAGTGCAGATGCACGCTAACACCCGTATGGAAATCCCCGAAATTTATTCGGGCGATATATGCGCAATCGTAGGCTTAAAGGACACAACTACCGGCGATACGCTCTGCGACGAAGCTCATCCCATCATTTTGGAACAGATGACCTTCTCCGACCCCGTTATCCAGCTTTCAATCGAGCCTAAGACCAAGGCAGGTCAGGAAAAGATGACGCTTGCGCTCATTAAGCTCGCTGAAGAAGACCCCACCTTCAAGACCTATACCGACCAGGAAACCGGTCAGACCATTATTGCAGGTATGGGCGAACTTCACCTTGACATTATCGTAGACAGACTTCTTCGTGAATTCAAGGTTGAAGCTAACGTTGGTAAGCCCCAGGTTGCTTACCGCGAGACCATTCGCAAGGCTTGCGACGCAGAAGGTATGTACAAGCGTCAGTCAGGTGGTAAGGGTCAGTACGGTCACTGCAAACTTCACATTATCCCCGGCGAACCCGGTTCGGGCTACGTATTCGAAGACTTAACCGTCGGCGGCTCTATTCCTAAGGAATATATCCCCGCAATCGACAAGGGTATTCAGGGCGCTGCTAAAAACGGCTTCCTTGCAGGCTACGAAATGGTAGACTTCAAGGTACAGGTGTACGACGGTAGCTACCACGAAGTCGACTCTTCGGAAATGGCGTTCCAGATTGCAGGCTCTATGGGCTTTAAGGACGGCATGACCAAGGCTAACCCCGTATTGCTTGAGCCCATTATGAAGGTTGAAGTCATCACTCCCGACGATTACTTCGGCGATATCATGGGTAACGTAACCGCTCGTCGTGGTACCATTCTTTCCACCGATGATAGAGCAGGCGCAAAGGTAGTTGACGCCGAAGTTCCTCTTTCGGAAATGTTCGGTTATGCAACCGACCTTCGTTCCCGTACTCAGGG
>CAMAHZ010000108.1 GCA_945834965.1 uncultured Clostridia bacterium
CTTGACGCTATTGCAATATTTTTTAAAAATCTTCAATGGAAACCCATTCCTCACCACTATAATAAAAGTAATGAAAATTAATTAAATAGACTACTTAAAATCGGATGTGAAATTATCACACCCGATTTTTTGTTAGAATAATCATAAGTTTTTTCAACTTGCCATAGCAAGATACTCGACCGCGCCTTTATATACGGCGTAAGCAACCGCCTTGCGGTAGGAAGTCGTATTCAAAAGCTTATCTTCTTCTGCGTTGGAAAGAAATCCGCACTCGACTATAACCGACGGGCTCTCGGTGCATTTAAGCATAAAGTAGTCGCCGTGCAGAGCTTCGTTGGGCTTAACGGTCTGGGGCAGGTTGTTTAATTCCTGCTGAATTTTTTGGGCGAGAGCGTTGCTCGCATCGCTGTTTTTATCAAAGAAAACTGTGCCGCCGCGTTTAGAAGGAAGGGGGCAAAAGTTCTGGTGTATTGAAATTACAAGGTCGGCGTTGCTCTCTTGAATTATCTGCTTTCGCTTTTGCATATCCCTTGCCTTAAAGCCCTTTTCAGTCGTGCCGTAAAGTCCGGCTTCGGTAGTTCTCGTCATAACGCAGTTAAAACCTGCGTTGATAAAGTTGCCCTTTACAAGCCTTGCGATTGCAAGGTTTATGTCCGACTCGTCTGCGCCGGAGCTTACGCCCTGAACGCCGTTGTCTATTCCGCCGTGCCCTGCGTCTACTACGATGGTCGGCATTTTAGGGTTGATTTTAGAAGCTTGTTTTGCGCTAAAACCTACTAACGCACCGAGACAGACGCCGCAAATAATAATAACCGAAATTGCAATAGTAAAACTTTTTTTTATAAACAAGGTTTTCACGCTATATACTACTGTTTTGTTGCTTTTTTTATGCTATAGTGGTATAATAAATCAGTATAAACAGGTACTGTTTTTTGTGGCAAATCGGTTGATAAACGGGCGCAGATAGCGGCGGAAATTAACGGGCGTACAAAAGACGGTAACGACTTTTGGCGGTAGAAAAGTGTCGGAATTTTTTAAAGCAATCAGCGCAGAAAAAGCAAAGCAATTAAGCCCCGTTACGCTTGCGTTCGTAGGCGACGCCGTTTATTCGCTTTTCGTGCGGGAAGGCGAAGTTCTCTCGTGCGACGCAAAACTTATAGAACTGCAAAAACGCACTTCAAAAAAGGTTTCGGCAGTAGGGCAGAGCGAGCTGTTGAAAAAAATTGAGAGCCTTTTCACTCAAGAAGAAGAAGAAATCTACCACAGGGGCAGGAACGCAAAAAAGACCACTCGCAGTAAGAGTGCGTCGGTTAGCGACTATAACCGCTCGACGGGCTTTGAGGCGGTGTTGGGCTTTTTGTATCTTTGCGGCAGGTTAGATAGAATAACGCAATTATTAGGCGGTGACTTAAATGAAAACTGAAGGTAGAAACGCCGTTTTAGAGCTGTTAAAAACGGATAAGACCGTAGATAAGCTTTTGATAGAAAAGAACCCGCAAGGCTCTTTGAATAAGGTGTTTGCAGAAGCAAGGGCTAAGGGAATAAGGGTGCAGTTTGTAGACAAACGTGTGCTCGATAAAGAGAGCGTAACGGGCAAGCATCAAGGGTGTATCGCCTTTGCAACCGACTATAAGTACAGCTCTTTGGACGAAATTATTGCCGCAAAGGGCGAAAAAGGCGGTTTCGTGATTTTGTGCGACTGTATAGAAGACGTGCACAACTTAGGCGCAATCATAAGGGTTGCAGAAGTTGTTGGCGCAGACGGCGTTATTATTCAGTCTACTAATTCTGCGTCCGTCACCGAAGCGGTTATCCGCATTTCCGCAGGTGCGGCAAACCACGTTAAGGTTGCAAAGGTCAATTCCATCAACCGTGCCGTAGACGAATTAAAGAAAAAGGGTTACTGGTTGTACGCGTTGGAGGCGGACGGTACGGATATCTATTCGGCTGATTTAACGGGTAACGTTGCTTTGGTTATCGGCGGCGAAGACAGCGGCGTTAAAAAGCTTACGAGAGAAAAGTGTGACTTCGTCGTCGCTCTTCCCGTGTGCGGAAAGGTTAATTCGCTAAATGCGTCCGTTGCTTTGGGCGTTGCGGCATACGAAGTGTTAAGGAAAAGGCTTTAAATAATGGCAGGTAATCTTTCGGATGAACAGCTTATAGCCGCATTCCGCAGCGGAGACAACGACGCTTGCGAAGAGATTTTATTGAGATATAAAAATAAAGTTCTCGCCGTTGCACGCGGCTACTTCTTAACCGACTGCGATACCGAAGATTTGGTTCAGGAAGGTATGTGCGGTCTATATTCGGCAATAATGGCGTTTAAGGGTGACGGCAGTTTTGCACCGTTTGCCTACGCCTGCATAAAAAATAGAATAGTAGACGAGTTTAAACGCTCTTCCGGCAACGTTCCGACCTTGGTTATTAAGCCCTTTTCCGAAGATGAAGAAGGGGGCGTAAGCTCGGATTTGAGCCCTGAAGACGAACTTATCAACAGCGAAGAGAGCAGGGAACTTACGGAGACGATGAAGTCTTCGCTCTCTAAGTTAGAGCTTAAGGCGCTTGAGATGTACGTCGACGGTGCGACTATGAACGAAATAGCGTCGGCGCTCAACCTGACGTATAAGCAATTAGACAATGCGCTTTCCCGTGCAAAGAGAAAGCTTAAAAACCGCAAAAATTAAAAGGGGGCAAAGATGGCGTACCTTGCGTTTTATCGTGCTTTTCGCCCTACGACATTCGATTCGGTCGTAAGACAAGAGCATATAGTTAAAATTTTAAAAAACCAAATAGAGACGGGCAAAATAGGTCACGCCTATCTTTTTTGCGGACCAAGGGGTACGGGTAAAACGACTCTTGCCAAAATTTTTGCAAGGGCAATCAACTGTGAAAATCCCGTAAATGGTTCGCCCTGCGGTAAGTGCGAAACCTGTAAAGCGCTTGCAAGCGGAGCTTCCTTAGATATTTCCGAAATCGACGCCGCGTCGAACAACGGCGTAGACGAAATGCGCGATTTAAGGGAAAAGGTACAGTATCCCCCCGTAAACGGCAAATATAAAGTTTATATCATAGACGAAGTGCATATGCTTTCGGCGTCGGCGTTCAACGCAGTACTTAAAACGCTTGAAGAGCCGCCCCGTCACGCAGTATTCATTCTTGCGACGACCGAACCGCAGAAAATACCGGCAACCATACTTTCACGCTGTATGCGCTTCGATTTCAAACTAATTCCCCAGACCGACCTGGAAGGGCTTATTAAAAGCGTGTTCGACAGGACGGAAAAGGAATACGAAGAAGAAGCGGTTGCGGCAATAGCAAGGGCAGGCAACGGCAGCGCAAGGGACAGCTTATCCATTGCCGATATGTGTGCGTCATACTCGCAGGGTAAGCTCACGTACGAAGACGTAAACACCGTATTAGGCAAGGCAGACTTCTACGCCGTTGCAGACATAGTTTCAGGAATTATGGCTCACGATAGCGGTCTAACGCTGTCGTCGGCGGAAGCAGTTTTGTCTACCGGTAAAGGCGTGGGCGTACTTTTAAGGGACTTACTCAATTTTGTAAACAATCTTGCCATCGTAAAGGTGTGCAGGGATTCGGAAAAAATCTTAAATATCCCCAAAGTGCAGTACTCAAAGCTTAAAGCTATTGCAGACGGTGCGGACGGTCACACGATTTTGCGCACTACCGAACTTCTTGCAAAGGCGGAAGGCGATATGCGCTATACGGTAGATTCCCGCATAACTTTGGAAACGGCTCTTTTAAAGGCGGCAATGCCTGCTTCCGACTACGATATCGAAGCGTTGCTTGCCCGTATCGAAAAGCTTGAAAGGCAGGTCAAGGAAGGGGTTAAGGTTGCAATTCAGGCTCAACCTGCGCCTAAAAGCGTTAAGCCCGACCAAACCGCGGCTTACGAAAATTCCGTAGATACGGCAGTAAAGGCTGAGATTAAAGAAGAGATAAAAATACAACCTAAAGAAGAAATAAAGCAGCAGACTAATAATAGCTTATCCGCCTTTGACGACAGCTCGCCTTTTGACAGCGCTATGCCTACGGCGCCTTTTGAGACGCCTGTAAAAGAGACGCCTGTAAAAGAGACGGCGGCTAAGGAAGAGCAAGGCACGCTTTTTGAAGGTGCGCCCGCGCCTACTCAAGTGGGTTCACTTTCGGATGCGGATAAGGCGACTACGTTCGGAAGGTTTATAAAGCTCTTCCGCACGACCAAGCGTAACGCAGTTATGTTCACCTTGTGTATGGACTTAGACAGCTATTTCGAAGGCGATACCTTCGTGCTTGAGACCGAAGTTGAAGCGGTGTACAAATCCTTATGCAGGGACGATAACAGGCAGTACGTTGCAGACGCTTTAAATAGCTTAGGCGTTTTCTCGTTCGATATTCGCCTTAAGGCAAAGGGCGTGGATAAATACGAAGAAGCAATCGGTAAACTTCGTAACAATTTTGACGGAATAGATATAGATATAAAATAACGAAATAATATGGAGGCTAAATATGGCTTATAGGGGCGGCAACAACGGCGGAATGCAGAATATGATGA
>CAMAHZ010000109.1 GCA_945834965.1 uncultured Clostridia bacterium
TAGCGCAACGTAAATATTTTAACTAAATTGTTTATATTGACTACTTAAAATCTTTTGACAAGTTTTTTAAAATTAGAAAAACGGGTGAAAAAACGGTGAAAGGTTAAATTTCTACAATTAAACACTTGAAAATAGCGCAATAATATGATAGAATTACACACGATAGGCAAAATAAATAATAGAATATTATTTACAGCTTGCCTGTTCAGGTAAAAAATTAAAATAATAACGTGCGGAAAAGGCTGCACGAATAGCGAGGTTTAATTTGAACAAGAAGAACAAAACTTTAGTTTACGTTTTGATGGCTTTGCTTTTAGTCGCAACGGGGCTTGTACTGTTTTTCTCGCTGCGTAACACGGGTACGAAGATTTCCTTCGATACCTTCTGTGAATACGTAGATAACAACGTGTACAAACAGGGTGCGACGGGCAACCAAACTATCGGCGGAAGCGATTACAAATTCGTTACCAAAGACGACGGTACGGGCAATCAAGTTGTAGTGGACGGCTACCGCTTTACCGCAAAGGGCGTGCTTGAAAAGAAAGAGAGCGCAACCGACGGTACGGAAAAGTGGGTTAAAGTCCCCGTAATTAAGACGGTCTACGTTTCGACCTACAAATTTACAGGCGCAATAATCCGCGACGACGGAAAGCTTATCAATACCTATTACAGCTACGGCCCTTCGTTTTACGGTGCGCCCCAGGAAGGCGACCTTCTATTAAAGTGGCAGGCTTTGGGTGTTACGACCGACTTTTCCGACCCTAACTCGGGCAGCATTTGGTCGTCGGTAATGTCTATCGGCGGGCTCGTGCTCGTGTGCGTGGTATTCTTCTTTATAATGCGTTCGGCAATGAACGGCGGCGGCAAGGGCGGAATGAGCTTTGCAAAGACTAAGGCTCGCGTTTCCACTAATATTAAAGTGCGCTTTGACGACGTAGCCGGCGCTGAAGAAGAGAAGGTAGAGCTTGCGGAAGTGGTTGAATTTTTAAAGCAACCCAAAAAGTTCTCTGATTTGGGTGCAAGAATACCTAAGGGCGTGCTCTTAATCGGCCCCCCGGGTACGGGTAAGACGCTGTTTGCAAAAGCCGTTGCCGGCGAAGCAGGCGTGCCTTTCTTCTCGGTATCGGGTTCGGACTTCGTTGAAATGTACGTCGGCGTGGGCGCGTCAAGGGTTAGAGATTTGTTTGAAGTTGCAAAGAAAAATCAGCCCTGCATAATCTTTATCGACGAAATCGACGCAGTGGGCAGACACCGTGGCGCAGGCTTAGGCGGCGGCAACGACGAAAGAGAGCAGACCTTGAACCAGATTCTCGTTCAGATGGACGGCTTTGAAGGCAACGACGGCGTAGTCGTGATTGCAGCTACCAACCGTTCGGATATTCTTGACCCTGCATTGACGAGACCGGGCAGATTCGACAGACAGGTTTACGTCAACCTTCCCGACGTTAAGGGCAGAGAACAGATATTAAAGGTACACGCGCGTAATAAACCCGTTGCACCCGACGTCAACTTTAAGACGGTGGCAAGGCTTACGGCTGGTTTTTCCGGTGCAGACCTTGCTAACGTTTTGAACGAAGCGGCAATACTTGCGGCACGTGCGGACAAGAAATTTATTACCAACGCAGAGCTCTTTGAGAGTATCGATAAGGTGACGATGGGACCTGCAAAGAAGAGTAAGGTGGTGACCGAATCGGATAAACGCCTTACCGCATATCACGAATCGGGTCACTGCATACTCGCAAAGCTGTGCGAAAACTGCGACCCCGTTCACGAAGTAACCATTATCCCCAGGGGGAGTGCAGGCGGCTTTACTATGACCAGACCTGAAAACGACCGCTCGTACTACTCAAGAAAATATATGCTCGACGAAATCTGTATGTGCCTTGGCGGCAGAGTCGCTGAAGAGCTTGTTATTAAAGACATCTCTTCGGGCGCGTCAGGCGATATCAAGCAGGCGACGAAGTTTGCAAGATTGATGGTTGCAGAACTCGGTATGAGCGAAAAGCTTGGGCTTATAAGCTACAGCGACGATTCTCAGCCTATGTTTATCGGCAGAGATATGGCGGCACACAACAGCTACAGCGAAGAGACGGCAAAGCTCATTGACGACGAAGTCCGCGAAATCGTTTCAACTCAGCACGAGAGAGCAAGAAAACTCCTTTCCGAAAACAGGGCGGTGCTCGACAATATGGCAAGGGTGCTTATCGAAAGGGAGACCATCTACACCGAAGAAGTGGATATGCTCTTAGAAGGCAAGTCGTATTCCGAAGTTATCGAGTATATGGATAGCCACGACAAGCTTTCCGATAACCCCTTTAAAAAGTACGAAAACTAATGCGTTAAGCTTTAGTTTAAGCCGCACTTTGTGTAGAATTTTTCGCCTATCTAAAGGCGGAAGTGGTGCGACCACGGCGGGGTATCTTAATTACTTAGATACTTGACTAACCTAACGCAGGTCAAGGTGGTGCGACCACGGCGGTGTGTCTTAATTGCCTAAACGCTTGACCAACCTAACGCAGGTCAAGGTGGTGCGACCACGGCGGTGTGTCTTAATTGCTTGAATTCTTGACAAGCTCAATTCTCGTCGAAGTTGGTTCAAACTACAACGCGTTTTAAAACCGCTTAAGGCTTGATATAGCGTTATTATAAATAATGCTAAGGCAAGTTTGTAAAAAGGCTAAATATCGGTCGTAAGCGGTTTAAGGCGTAGGCGTAATAAATAGCAGTAGAGATTGTTACGCCACCCCTAATGTTTCACGGGAAACAATTTTACCTGCTTTTTGGCAGGTGGGCAAAAGAGTAGAGAGTGTAAATATGGCAAAAGTAATTTCGTTTACAAATAAAAAAGGCGGCGTCGGCAAGACGACGACCGTCGTCAATATGGCGGCGTACTGCGCAGACCTTGGCAAGAGAGTGCTATTAATCGACTTGGACAGTCAGGGCAACGCCACTACGGGTTTGGGCTTTTCTAAAAGCGCACTTAAAAAATCGGTATACGGCGTTCTCATTGAAGAAGAATCGATAACGCAAAATATTCTTCCCACCGAAGTTCCGCTTTTAGATATACTGCCTGCCAACGTCGATTTGACGGGGGCGGAAGTCGACCTTGTGTACAAGCGTAACAGGGAACAAATTTTAAAGAACGCCTTAAAGGACGTGCAGGACAAGTACGACTACGTATTTATAGACTGTCCGCCCTCGCTTGGACTTTTAACTATCAACGCTTGGGTTGCATCGCAATCGGTTATAATTCCGTTGCAGTCGGAATACTACGCAATGGAAGGCGTAAGCCAGCTTATGAACACAATATCGCTCGTTAAAAACCACCTTAACCCCAACCTACATATCGAAGGCGTGGTTATAACGATGTACGACGGTAGGGCGGTTATTTCACGCCAGATTGCGGCAGAGATTAAAAGGTTTTTCAAAAAGCTTTTATACGAAATAATAATCCCCAGAAACGTTCGCCTGTCCGAAGCACCCAGCCACGGCAAGCCCATACTTCTATACGACCCCAAGTGCGTAGGTGCAAGGGCTTATAAGGCGTTGACCGAAGAGTTTTTATCTAAACAAAAGTAATTTTTTAGCTTAGTATACGCAGAGAGTAAAGGAGAAATTGATTATGGCAAAGAAGGAAGAGAGAGGTTTAGGGCGTTCGTTTGCATCATTGCTTGAAGATACGGGCAACGCTTTCGGTAACGTATACGAAGGTAAGGACGTTTTTACCTATACTGAAGAAGAACGCAAGAATGCGGAGGAAATGCCGCTTACTGAAATATACGCAAACCCCAACCAGCCGAGAAAGAACTTTGACGAGCAGGCGTTAAGAGAACTTGCTGACTCGATTAAAAAACACGGCGTGATAATGCCCATCGTCGTAAATGCGGACAAGCAGGGCAAGTATATGATTATTGCCGGCGAACGCCGCTACAGGGCGTCTAAGATAGCAGGGCTTAAGAGCATACCCGTAGTCGTTCGCAATTATTCGGAAAGGGAAATAAAGGAAATTTCCTTAATCGAAAACCTGCAGAGAGAAGATTTAAACCCCATTGAAGCGGCGGCGGCAATGAAACAGTTGATGGTAGAGTACAAACTCACTCAAGACGAGCTTGCCGAGCGTATCGGCAAATCACGCCCTGCAATCGCCAACACCTTGAGACTGCTTTCGCTTACGCCTGAAGTTATGCAGCTCGTTGCAGAAGGCAAGCTTTCGGCAGGCCACGCAAGGACGCTCGTGCCGCTATCTTCCGACGACCAGTTACAGTTTGCTTCCGACGCCGTTAAAAGCGGTATGTCCGTAAGAGAGCTTGAAAAGAAGGTTCGTGCCTACAACATCTCACCCGAGCTTTTGGAAGAGAAGAAGAAAAAGAAGCGTGCACTTGCTTCGGTAGAGCTTAAGACCTTGGTCGAGAGAATGAGATTTGCTTTCCGCACGAAGGTCAGCCTTATCGGCAACGACCAGAAGGGCAGAATTTATATCGACTACTATTCAAGAGACGATTTAGACAGAATTTCCGAAATTTTGGATATTATCGACAAACAGTAA
>CAMAHZ010000110.1 GCA_945834965.1 uncultured Clostridia bacterium
TAAACTTATGCTATCCGAGTCGGTTATACGGTTGCGGGCAAAGAAATTTGCGTGAGGAAAGTCCGGGCGTCATAGGACAGGGTGCCTGCTAACGGCAGGTGGAGGCGACTTTAAGGAAAGTGAACAGAAACATACCGCATTGCGTTTTCGCATTGTAAGGTTGCAATGGCGAGGTAAGAGCTCACCGCTCGGGTGGTAACACCCTTGGCTAGTCAAACCCCACCCGACGCAAGATTGGGATTAAGGCAGTATTAGTTTACAGGGCTGTCCGTCCGTCTTAATCCGTTAATATCGCTTGAGCTTACAGGCGACTGTAAGATTAGATAGATAACCGTACACGACAGAACCCGGCTTACAGACCGAGCTCGGATATTTTTTCTATTAAAAATCGGCAATGCAGTAAAACGCGTTGCCGATTTTTTAATCGCTGATTTTCAATTTCCGTCGGCGTAGTGAATTATCACCTTACCTACGTTGCTCTGTAAGGACTGAATAAAGTCGTCTTTATAGTACGTCTTTGCCTTAATGGTCAAAATATCGTTTTCATATATCACGGTAGAGCCGTTGGGTACGAACTTTTCGCCGTCTCTTTCAACCAACGTGACGATAGCGCCGTCCGGCCACATAATGTTTCGTATCTGCCTTTGTATTGCGCTTGAGTTATAGGTAATCTTAACGTTCAGCGTAAAGCTCTGTGCAGGGTGGGCGTTTCTTTCGCTTGTCAAAAGCTCGTCAAATATCCTGTCGTACAGCGGTTGAGTGCGGAAAACTATTCCTATAATATAGCCCGTCGCAACGCCTATAATCAAGGGTAGAAGGAAGGTGAACTTCCAAGTCAGCTCTAAAACCAAAACTACGCTAGTAAGCGGCGAGCGCACTACGGTAGAAAAGAAGGTCGCCATACAGATAATAATTAAAGCGCACTTGAACCCTTCGTCCATACCTATCGCTTGACACAAGTAGGAAATTAAATAACCCATACCTGCGCCTATTGCAAGGATGGGTACGAGAGCGCCGCTCGGCACGCCGCAGCTCACGTTTACGATAGTTGCAATAAACTTGACCACGACGGCAATTAAAATTGTTATAACTACGGGTGTGGAAAATACGCCGACTATATCTCCCGAGCCTAACGCTTCGATAAAATGCACGCCGCCGCCCATAGAGTAACTGCTTATAAGACCGAACGCACCTGCAAGCATAAAGGCGATAGTGAAGCCGAATATACCCTTAAAGAACTTAAACTTAGCAATAACTTTTCTTAGCGCAAAGATAAGGTAATAAAAACCCACGCCCGCTAAAGCCACCAAGGCGGCGGCAGGAATGGAATATAAAAGGAAGTGGAGAGAAGTGGTGTCCACACCGTCGAAGGAAAAACTAACTAAAATGGGCGTCATCGAAAGCCCTAATAAGGGGCGGAGAATATTCCTTACTATAACCGCAACGCCGACCGAAGAGAAAGCACATATAAACAACTCCGGTGAAAAGCGTTTGTGCGTATCTTCAAAGGCGTGAATAATGCCTGCAAGCGGCGCGTTAAAAGCAACGGCAAGACCTGCGCAAGCTCCGCCTGAAATTAAATAACGCCTGATAACCGCATTGCGCTTTAAAGCGTTGCTCGTCAGCGCCCCGCACGAACCGCCTATAAATACGCTTGGACCTTCGCATCCTGCCGAAAGTCCCATAAGCACGGATAAAAGACTTGCGGCAAACATACCTGAAAGCGATTGAAACCATTTAAAATGGAAAACGCCCCTTGCCGCGCCTTCAATCTGCGGTATGCCGCTGCCGTTGATAAAGGGCAAAGCCTTTCTTATGCCGCCTGCGATTATTGCCCCCAAAAACAATGCGACAAATAGCAGGGGGATTAAGGCAGGGTGGTTGAAAAAGAAGTCGTAGTAACTGCGAGAAAACTCTTCGATTAAGCTTGCAAGGGCGTTGTAAAGCGTTACGGTAACACCGCAAAACAACCCCGTAAGCGTGCTGATAAAAAACAAATGTAAGGACAAATTGTTCCTGTTAGCTTCATTATCCATACTATATATTTTATATCTTTTTGCAAAAAAATAAAGTAAAAAGACCGGATTTCACGCACTTATAATCAACGCTATATTTTATCTTGAATATAAGTTTTTCTAATACTTTAAAAGTAAAACCGTACGGTCACATAAAAACCGTACGGCATTTTTTACGCATATGCGTGTTCAACCTTGATTACTGCGTTTATACTCTCGTCAATTTGGGCAAATTTTTGCAAAAGCTCGCTCGTTATCTGCTGGGCGGAACGCTTTTCGTCAAAGGGTATAACCAGCTCGAAAATAATAGTTACGCCTTTATCCTTTTTAATCGTGCGGAAGTCGTGAAAGGTGTAGCTTTCGCAATATTCGCTCACAATTTTTTCGGTTATCGCCCTATATTTTTCCGTGTCTGCGTCGTTTATAAGAACAGGGTCGATATGTATACACATATCCACGTTTAAATCGTCGAAAATTTTCTTTTCCGCCCTGTCGATTGCCGAGTGCAGTTTAATCACGTCTATGTCTGCTGGCATTTCTGCGTGTGCAGAAGCTATTTTGCGAGAAGCGCCGTATTCGTGTACGATAACGTCGTGTACCCCGACGATGTATTCTTCTTCAAGCATTATTCGCTTTATATCGTCTACGAGCGCTTTAGGGGGTGCCTGACCGATTATCGGTCCGAGTACGTCCTTTAAAATGCCTATTCCCGAAAAGAGTACGAATACCGAAACGCAAAGACCTATCGCACCGTCTATCCACACGAGACTCGTCATGCTTGAAACGAGCAGGGCGACTATCGTGCCCGACGTTGCAATGCAGTCGTTTATGCTGTCCTGTCGCACGGCTTTTAAGTTAAGGTTGCCCGTCTTTTTGTATAGAATGTGGTTAAAAATCGCAAACCCTGCCTTAAAAACAATCGACCCGACGGGTACGAAAACGAATAACAGCTCAAATTTAACTTCGCTCGGCGTAATTATTCTTTCAACCGAACTCTTTCCAAGCTCAAAGCCCATCATCAAAATAAGGAAGGCGACGATTAAAGCCGAAACGTATTCCATTCTGCCGTGACCAAAGGGGTGTTCCCTGTCCACAGGCTTAGCCGAAACGGCGCTGCCTATTATGGTCACGACGTTGGATACTGCGTCGGACAGGTTGTTAAAAGCGTCTGCGATAATTGAAATAGAAGCCGTAAGCACGCCAACCAAAAATTTTAGCGAGCAAAGCACCACGTTTAAAATTATTCCGCAGATACCGCTTAGTATTCCTGCCCGTTCCCTTGAAACTTTCATATTTTCCCCTAAAACGGTGTGAGTATAATAATTTACTCAACCGATTTCGCACCATTATATCACGCCAAATCGTAATATACAATACTTTTGCATAAAATAAAAAAATTCAGTAAAACAAAAACGGGTAGTTTTGCCTTACCCGTTTAATGGTTTAATTTAGCTTTACCGTAGCTTATTTACTGTTTCTTCTGCCGAACATCGTTAAAACGTATACGAAGAATCTCAAGAAGTAGATAAGAGAAGTCAACATTGCCGCAACGTACGTCATTGCTGCGGCGGAAAGCACCTTGCTTGCGCCCTGCAATTCGTCGTCGCCGAGAATTCCTTCGGCTGCAAGCATCTTTTTTGCACGCCTGCTTGCGTTTAGCTCAACGGGAAGGGTGATAAGGGTGAACAGGAACGAACCGCCGTACAATACGACGCCGACGAGCGCAATATAAAATCCCACGCTCGAAGTGGCGGTGGCGGTAATTATATCGATAATAAGCCCTAAAAGGACGAGCGGAAGTGCAAGCCTTGACCCAAAATTCACAACGGGTACTAACGCCGTGCGGATTTTGTAAAAGACGTAACCGCGCTGCTTTTGCATAACGTGCCCCATTTCGTGAGCGGCGACTGCAACAGCCGCAACCGATGCGTTCCCGTAGGTTGATTGCGAAAGATTGACCACGCCTTTTTTGGGGTCGTAGTGGTCTGAAAGCGTGCCGCTTACGCGCCCTACGTGAATGCCTTGCACGTCGTTGGCGCGCATAAGGCGAATAGCCGTGTCGTAGCCCGTCATACCGCTGCGGTTTGCAACTTTATCGTATCTACTAAAGGTGGAGTGAACCTTACTACTTGCAAAACCTGCCAAAAGTGCGCACACAAGCAGTGCGCACGCAAACCAAATATAGTCCTGTAAATACATAGTTTACCTTATCCGTTAAATATTATATATTATATTTTTAACCATTTACGGCTAAGTTAAAACACTTTTGCCAAAACGTGCAAGAAATAATGTGGTGGGGGTGGTAGTTCTTATAATGACGCATAACACGGTAATTATAGTCGCTTATTTACGCTAGCGAACCACAGTATGTGGTTCGCACCGCTCTAACTTCTCATATCAGTATGGGCACACAAAAAGGCGGCAGCAAAATTA
>CAMAHZ010000111.1 GCA_945834965.1 uncultured Clostridia bacterium
CGCAAGCAAGTACGCCGACCTTTTCTTTTGAAAGTTTCTTGAGAGCGTCTTTTGCGTCCTCTGCGTCTTTCGGCTCCTCGAAAATATCAAGGTTTTTCAGCATAGGGATAATAGGCTTAATATCGAGCTTTCCTACGATTTTAAGCATAATAGGCATAGTTCCGATTGTAAGCATTGTTTGGCTCCTCCTTAAATTCGATTATTACTTGCTTACGGCTTTTCCTGTGCCGTCTGCGGCTTGAGTCTGCGTTGTCTTTTCGCTCATATCGGGAGCTTGTGCAATCTCCGTAACCGCCCACAAGTCGCCGTCGAGGTCGCTATGCTTGTAGTGCGCCAAAAACTCGAGCGCGAGCTCGCCCTCCGCTTTTTGCACCGCCTTAACATTAAAGCCCGTTTCGTGCATAGCGTTGTAAATCGCGATTTTTTTATACTTGCCGCCGATTGTTTTGGCGAACATAGTAACGTTTTTAAGGTACTTATCCGCTCCGATAACGCCCGTAGGCGGGTTTTTAATGGTCTTTCCGTCGTCCGCCGCAATCGTGCAAGTTGGAATTGCAAGCGCGAGGTTTTCCTGGCTCATACAAAGGGTAGTTACCTTGAGGGACGCGCCCTGCTCCTCGATAACCTGGGTGCCCGTTGTCTTTCCGTGTCGTCCGTCAAATTCAATATCGCGGACGGTAACGGTCGCGGCAAACTCTCCGCCGCCCCTGGTGGGAGCGAGCAGCCGCTCGTTGGTTTCCCCGTAATTGAGGAAAATAACGCCCTCGTCGATTTGGATTGACTCAATCTGCTTTGTAGTAAGATTGGTAATCATATCTTTATTGCCTCCTAATTGTAAAAAGTTCGAGCCGACATAGATAAACGCCTATGCGCTATATCGTATTCGCTGTCGGCAATAGCGTTTTGATTGTCAAAGCCGATATGTGCGGCGAAAACGCCGCTTTCGGCAATTACGGCACCCGTAAGCTCATTACGGAGTGTGTCGCATAAGCTCTCGAGCTGCTCGGTCGCGGTCGGCTGTTTCTCGTCTACCCATATATCGAGATAGAAAGAGGCAAGGTCGCCCGCGGCGAGGTCAATAATATTAACTCCGTTAATGACCGCATACGGAAATACTGCGTCTTTCGACGGTGCCTCCTCGTAATAGGTCGTGAGGATTTTATTAACCCGCTCCCGTAGAGCTTTAATAAGCGCCGTTGTATTTGCTGCCATAGGCAACGCCTCCTCTCTGCGTCAATCGTCCGCAACCAGGGCTTGACATATAAGCTCGAGGCACTCGTTTTTTACGGGATATGTGCGGATAACGCGGTACATTGTCCCGTCATACTCAAAGTGTCCCTCTCGCGCATAGTCGCAAGCCTTAATTTCTACGCAAAGCTCTGGGCGGTAGCCCTGGGCTTGTGCCTGGTAAAATTCTTTTCGCTTAACGCCCTTTTCATTGCAGAAAACCTCTTTTTTCTCGAAAGTCTTAAAAGGTTTTCCGAGAGAGTCGAGCGTTTCTTTTTCCGAGCACAAATACCCGATTTCTCGCCATAACATAACTACGCCTCCTCGGTATATTCACTCGAAAGCATTAAATGCCGCTTGAGCATACCGTAGCTCTCGCGGTACTTGTCGCCGTCTGCGTTATCGAGTCCAAACTCCGCTTTGACATAAACGACGATAGCCCGCTTTATAAGAGCGTCGCTTTCGTCGTTTACTCTCTTTTCGGAGATACCGCCTAATAGGAGGTCGGCTCTTGCCGCTCCTATTAGGTCGGTAATTTCTGCGTCAAAACGTGTATGGTTAATGCGTAGATACTGGCGAATACCCGCTACATACTGCATTGAAATATCCGCCATTGTTCAGCCCTCCGTTAAGCCGTAGCCTTTACGATTTTAACGAAAGCCTCGGTCGCCTGCACCTTGCCGTCAAACATAGCGCAGCCGAGGAAGTCGTAGGCGTTTTCGCGGGTTACAAACTGTGAGGTAATTGTAACGTCCTCGGGCATATTGCCGAGGTAGCCTCTGTAAAGGTTGCCGAGGATAGCCTCGTGCGCGGTCATACGGTCGTCGAAGTTTACGGGGTAGCCCATAACGCGGTATACGCCGTTGTCCTCGGTAACGATATTGTCCTTTGAGTTGTTCATAAGCGGGTGGAAGTCGGTAAAGAAAGTCGATTTCGACATAAGCCACTCCGCACCGTTATCATAACCGCCGTTAAGCAGCGCAACGGCGCCCTGCACGTTTGCGGCGGAAAGAGAGGCGGTTTTTCCAACCGTTACGGAGTTTGTAGCGCCCCAGGTAATGGCGTTGATACCCTGCGCCTCGTTGGTGCCCGTGCCGAAAATAATCAGCTTACCGATTTTCTCGGCAATCTTACGGGCAATCTTATTAACGAGCCAGGACTCGAAAGCGTCAATCGCCATTTTTTCAACGGACTTTGAAATAGTAACGAGCTTTGTAACCTCGTAGGCGGAAAGCGTAACGCTCGAGAGAGTGTCGCTGTCTGCGGTAATGGTTGCGCCCTCGGTATGTACCGCTGCGTCTGCGGTAGTTCCCTCTGCGGGCACCTTTACGCCGCCAGGGACGCGTAAAAGGTCGATTTTGTCGAGCAGCGGGCAATACTGGTTAACCTTTTCAATGATTTTATTCTGCGTTACGGTCGGAATAACCGCGCCCGCGGAGGAGGTGCCAGTAGTGAGCGCTCGCTGTTCATTTTCGGTAAGGTCAAGCCCTCTAACGTGCTTGAGCCAGGCGGAGCGATACTCCTTGTCCTGGTCGAAGTTGTCCGCAGAGCGATTGTTGATAGGGTTAGGCACTTCATTTACGGGAACGGTGCCCGCTCCGATACCCTCGATAACCGCTTTTCTCTTTTCGAGGTTGGTATATTCCTCGTCAAGCTCGCGGAGCTCCTTTTCGATAGCGTCGAGGTCTGCTTTTGCGTCGGTTTCCAATACGCCGCGCAGTTCTACCTTGCGGCTGCGGATTTCTGCCATTCTCTTAATAAGTTCTTTCATAGTGATTTACTCCTTTTTTGATTTTTTAACAGTAGGTTTTTGCTGTCAGCATTTGACGGCGGCGGCGCTGCTCCTGCTCCTTAAACTCTTTCTCGTGCTCCGCGGAGAAAAAGTCCCTTGCCGTAGTAATGCTCGTTTCGTTGTATGCGGCAAAATCCACCGCCGAAACGTCGTACAGCTTTTTAATTTTAGTTATCGTCCGCGTGTGTGTTTCGCGGTCATAGCTGCACTCACGCACAACGAACGAAAAACTCATTTTGTCAACGCGGCGTTTTTGAATATCTCGGTGTAAATTGCGGTGCCGCTCGTCCTCTTTGTCGAGGAAAGCCGCAATATCGAGCCCTCGCTCCGTGATGTTGTAAGTGAGGGAATTATTACGGGTGCGGGCGTATACGGTAGAGTCGTTCTGCCCGTGATTTCGGTTAAAGATAAAATCGCTCATATCGCAGCTGTCAAGCGCGCCGCGGGCGATAACTTCTTTATACTCGATACCGTCCTCCTCAAAAAGCACGGTAGGGGTATCAAAGACAATAGGCGTACCTCGGAGCACGAGCTCGTCGGCGTTGGTTTCGTCGGGAAGTGTAAACGGCTCTGCCGCTCGGTATTCCCGCTCGTTCGGTTTATATGGCATTATGTTTCCTCCTCGTCTTTCTTGTCGTCGGGTGCCGCAGTAGGTGCGGTGCCCTCTCCGTTGTCGTTGCCGTCCTCGGGCGGCTCCTCTTTCTTTGTGTCGGTGCCTAACTGGTACTCGTCGGCTTTGTTTGCGTTTACGACGTTAAGCGTCTGTACGCGGCGCTTGCCCTCCTCGCCGCCGATAGGCGGATAGCCGAGCGTTGTTAATGCCTGGTCGAGCATTAAGCCGCCAATATCGGACAAATATTTTACAACGGCGAGCTTGTCGCTCGTCCTTGCAAATTGCAGTTTGTTACCCTCTACGGTTATTTCGTTGCCGTAGCCGCGCTCTTTTTTGGAAAAAATACAGTTTGTGAGCGCCTGGGCGAGCTGCACGTAAAAGGGCTTGATTTCGCCGTCGTAAAAGTCCTCCTCTTGCTCGGGTGTGGCTTTATTTTGCACGATAGCGTCATTTGTGCCGAGGTAGTCGTATATCTCGTCTTTGATATATTGCAACTGCCCCGTGGGTAACGGAGTTTGCTTGTCGGTAATCGGGGTGTAATCGTACTTGTTATCCGTAACGATAACGCCCGCTCCGTTGCTTTCCATTTTGAGGTTGTCCCGTATAAAATCGTCGCGGCGGCGGTTTAAGTCCTCGTTTTTTGTGGAGGCTTGCACTTTCAAAATCCCGCGCACAACCGCTACGAGCTCGGCAAACTTGCTCATACTTTGGTTAAAGGTGTTTGCCGTTTTCAAAACGGGCATAAGCGCTCCGTTATCGGAGCCGAAAACGTCGTTATCTGCA
>CAMAHZ010000112.1 GCA_945834965.1 uncultured Clostridia bacterium
ACGGGAGTACAAAAATGGATTTAACACCCAAACAAATCGTACACGAATTAAATAAATATATCATCGGTCAAAACGAAGCTAAAAAGGCGGTTGCAATCGCCTTAAGAAACCGTTACCGCCGCTCTCAGCTTTCCCCCGAATTGCAGGAAGAAGTTACGCCTAAGAACATAATCTTAAAAGGTCCTACGGGCGTTGGTAAAACCGAGATTGCACGTAGGCTTGCAAAGCTCGTTAAAGCGCCTTTTTTAAAGGTGGAAGCGACCAAGTACACCGAAGTGGGCTACGTCGGTCGAGACGTAGAGAGTATGGTAAGGGATTTAGCCGAATGCGCTATCCGCCTTGTCAAGGAAGAAAAGACTCAGGAAGTAAGTTATAAGGCAACCGCCATTGCCGAAAGAAGAATAGCCAACGTCTTGGCGGAATCTATGAAGGCAGAGCGCGGAGAAACGTCTAAGGACGTATTTATTCAAAACCTTGTAGACGGCATTCACGCAGGCAAGTACGACACCAACGTAATCGAAATTGAAGTTGCCGACAACCCCAAGCCGTTAGAGCTTTCGCCCGGTCAAGGCGCGGCAATCGATTTAGGGTCTATCTTCAGCGGTTTAGGTATGGACAAAAAGAAGAAACGCCGTATAACCGTTAAGGAAGCTAAAAACCTGCTTATTGCCGAAGAAGCCGATAAGCTTATCGACAAGGACGCGGTCACCGAAGAAGCTATCCGCCGTGCCGAAAACGACGGCATAATCTTTATCGACGAGATAGATAAAATCGCAGGCAAGGGCAATCAGGGTGCAGACGTCTCCCGCGAAGGCGTTCAGCGCGACATTCTGCCCATAGTCGAAGGCAGTACGGTTATGACCAAGTACGGTCCCGTCCGCACCGACTACATTTTATTCATTGCGGCAGGCGCTTTCCACGTCAGCAAGGTGGAAGATTTAATCCCCGAGCTTCAGGGCAGGTTCCCCATTCAGGTAGAGCTTAACAGCCTTACTAAGGAAGATTTTATATCTATCTTGACCCAGCCGCAGAACGCAATCACAAGGCAGTATGCCGAGCTACTTAAGGTCGACAATATCGACTTGCAGTTTACGCCCGACGCTATCGAGAAGATTGCGGAGATTTCGGTAGATATCAACGCCACCAGCGAAGATATCGGCGCAAGGCGTCTGCACACCGTTATGGAACACCTTTTAGAAGATATTTCCTTTAACGCAGGCGGCAACGATTATCCCGTAATCACCGTGGAAGTAAACGCAAAGTACGTGGAAGAACACCTTGCAAATATGTCCAAAAACCGCGACTTAAAGAAGTACGTGCTTTAATTTAAAGGGAGCTAAAATGAATATTTCCGTACCTAAGGGCACAAAAGACGTATTGCCCGAAGATTCCTATAAATGGCAATTTATCGAAGAGAGCGCAAGGCAGGTCGCCAAGGCGTTCAATATCCGTGAAATCCGCACCCCCGTGTTTGAACATACCGAACTCTTTTTAAGGGGCGTGGGCGAGACGACGGACGTCGTAACTAAAGAGATGTACACCTTTGAAGATAAGGGCGGCAGGTCTATAACCTTAAAGCCCGAAGGCACCGCAGGCACGGCGAGAATGTTTATCGAAAACGGACTTGCAAACCAGCCCCTGCCCTTAAAGGCGTTCTATATCACGCCTTGTTACCGCTACGAACGCCCCCAAGCGGGCAGACTTCGCGAGTTTCACCAGTTCGGTATAGAAGTTTTCGGCTCGGCTCAGCCCGAGTGCGACGCAGAAGTTATATTCGCCGCTTCGAGCTTTTTAAATAAAATCGGCGTAAAGAGCACGAGATTAGAGCTTAACTCAATCGGCTGTAAGAGCTGCCGTGCCGAATACAACAAGGCGCTTAAAGATTATTTCCGCCCCCACCTTGACGCTATGTGTTCAACCTGTAGGGATAGGTTTGAAAAGAACCCCCTTAGAATGATTGACTGCAAGGAAGAAGGGTGCAAAAAAATCACGGCTAACGCGCCTAAGATTTTAGACTATCTCTGCGACGACTGCCGCTCTCACTTTGAAAAGGTCAAGTCGCTTTTAACGGGCTTGGGCGTTGAATATACCATTAATCCCGACATAGTAAGGGGTTTAGACTACTACACCCGTACGGTATTCGAGTTCGTCTCCACCGATATCGGCGCACAGGGAACGGTGTGCGGCGGCGGCAGATACGACAAATTAATCTCCGAATTAGGCGGCGGCGAAGTGCCTGCAATAGGCTTTGCGGCGGGGCTTGAAAGATTAATCTTACTTATGGACAACACGTCCGTACCCTTCCCCGAAAAGCCCGTACCCGCAATCTATATCGGCGGTATGGACGAAAACAGCAGGAGCAAGGCGTTTGAGCTTGTCAGCAAATTACGCCAAAGCGGCGTTGCGGCAGAGTGCGATTTAATGGCTCGTTCGGTCAAGGCACAGCTTAAATACGCAGACAAGTGCGGTGCGAAGTTCGTTGCGATAATCGGCGAAACCGAGCTTGAAAGCGGCAAAGTCGATATAAAGAAGATGGCGGACGGCACAAGGGAAAATATCGCCCTTGCGGATATATGCGAATATATCGGGAAAAATAATTAATAAGGAGAAATAAAAATGATTGAAAAGGTAGATGCAAAGAAGTTTGACGAGCTTATTTCAGGTGAAACGCCCGTGGTGTGCGATTTCTACGCAGACTGGTGCGGACCCTGCAAAATGCTTGCCCCCGTTTTGGACGAGCTTTCGGACGTGTACGCAGGCAAGGCGAATTTCGTCAAGGTCAACGTGGACGAAAATATGGAACTCTCTATTCGCTACGGCATTATGAGCATACCCTTCGTTGGTGTGTTCAAAAAGGGCGAAATGGTGGATAAGTCCATAGGCTTTATGCCCAAGAGCGAAGCGGACGGCTTTATAGCTAAAAACCTTTAAGGTTTAAAATTGTTAATTTCAAAGGCGGCGTGTACAAATTTTTTGTACTGCCGCCTTAATTTTTTATTTAAACGCTTGTATAATATTCATTTGTATGGTACAATAACTGCATAATTATTAATTTTACGGAGTTTAAAATGATAGATATTTCATTGATTGAGCAGACCGACCCCGAAGTAGCTGAAGCGTTAAAGCTTGAACTTTCCCGTCAGCAGGGAAATATCGAGCTTATTGCAAGCGAAAACTTCGTTTCCCCCGCCGTGCTTGCCGCGGCAGGCAGCCATTTGACGAATAAGTATGCAGAAGGTTATCCTGCACACCGCTACTACGGCGGTTGTCAGTTCGTGGACATTGCCGAAGATTTAGCACGTAACCGTCTTAAAGAGATTTTCGGCTGCGAATACTGCAACGTTCAGCCCCACTCGGGCGCAAGCGCAAACCTTGCGGTGTTCTTTGCAATGTTACAGCCCGGCGATACCGTTATGGGTATGAACCTTGCTCACGGCGGACATCTTTCTCACGGCTCGCCCGTCAATATTTCGGGTAAGTATTTTAACATCGTCCCCTACGGCGTAAGCAAGGACGACCAGAGAATTGACTACGACGAGATGGAAAAGATTGCCTTAGAGTGTAAGCCTAAGCTCATAGTATCGGGCGCAAGCGCATACCCCAGAGTAATCGACTTTAAGCGTATTCGTGAAATTTGCGACAAGGTTGGGGCGTATATGATGGTGGATATCGCCCACATAGCAGGCTTGGTTGCGGCAGGACTTCACCCTTCCCCCGTACCCTATGCGGACTTCGTAACGACCACTACCCACAAGACTTTACGCGGTCCCCGCGGCGGCGTTATAATGTGCAAGGAAGAGTACGGCAAGGCAATCGACAAAGCCATCTTCCCCGGCATACAGGGCGGACCTTTAATGCACATAATCGCGGCTAAGGCAGTCGCTTTCAAGGAAGCGTTGACCCCCGAATTTAAGGAATATCAGGCGCAAATCGTCAAGAATGCGGCGGCTATGGCAGACGAGTTCGACAAGCTCGGCATAAAGATGGTTTCAGGCGGTACGGACAACCACCTTATACTTTTAGACCTTACCGACAAGGGTATGACGGGTAAAGAGCTTGAGCATATGTTAGACGAAGTGCATATCACCGTAAACAAGAATGCAATACCCTTCGACACTCAAAAACCCTTCGTAACGAGCGGTATAAGAATAGGTACGCCTGCAATGACCACAAGGGGTATGAAGGAAGCCGAAGCGCGCAAGATTGCAGACCTTATTGCAGAAGTTATCGAAAAGAAGGAAGAGGCTTTCGAACACGTCACCGCAGAAGTGGCAAAGCTCTGTGCGGCGTTCCCCCTTTATGCAGACTGCGTAAAGTAATTCAGATTAAATAAAAAGATTAATAATTTTAGTGCGGACGCGACTTGCTGTCGCGTCCGCTTTCACGTTTGATGGGTGA
>CAMAHZ010000113.1 GCA_945834965.1 uncultured Clostridia bacterium
GCAATAGATAAGAGCAGAGCAAGGCTTTGCGACCTGCTCTCTTCCCACCCGTGGGGCGATAAGGAGTCGTACGATATAATGCTGAACACGTCCGACGTGGATATCAAGAGCATTATTCCTGCCCTTACCGAAATGGTTAAAGCCATCGGCGAAAGAAGATAGCCCCCCCTTAAAACTCAAACGCACAAAGCACGACTTTTTTATCGTACAACAAATTTAATTTGCCGCCTTTAGCTACGGCACTATTTTTATGCAGACACAAAACATTGAAAATCAACCAAACAATTTACCTAAAGAAGAAACGTCGCAATTCGCACGCTCGTTCACGTTTAAACGCCTTATTAAGTTCGTACTGCCGTCGGTTATAATGATGGTATTCACTTCGATTTACGGCGTCGTGGACGGCATCTTCGTATCCAACTTTGCAGGCGTGACGGCGTTTGCCGCCGTCAATTTAATCATGCCCGTACTTATGGCGTTTGCCACGCTCGGCTTTATGATAGGCACGGGCGGCGCGGCGCTCGTTTCCAAACTTTTAGGTCAGGGCGACAAGAAAAAAGCTAACGGCATATTTTCCTTTTTGATTGCCGTGACCATTGCGCTCGGCTTGATAGCAACCGCAATAGGCGAAATCTTCATGCCCGATTTGGCAAGGCTTTTAAAAGCCGAAGGCGAAATGCTTGATAACTGCGTTTTGTACGGCAGAATTAATATGGCAGGCATAACCCTGTTTATGCTGCAAAACGTATTTCAAAGCTTTTTCCCCGTTGCCGAAAAGCCCAAGCTTGGGCTTGCTTTTATCGTATCCGCAGGCGTGACCAACGCCGTGTTGGACACGGTATTTTTGGCGGGGTTTAAGTGGGGCATAGTCGGCGCGGCTGCGGCAACCGTGACGGGTCAAGCGGTAGGCGGTTTAGCACCCATACTGTATTTTACCATAAACCGCAAGGGCGTACTTCGCTTAGGCAAGCCAACGATAGATTTTAAAGCTTTGGCTAAGACGTGCGCCAACGGCTCTTCCGAGCTTATGACGAATTTGTCGCTCTCGCTCGTCAATATTCTTTACAACTATCAGCTTATGCGCCTTATCGGCGAAAGCGGCGTATCGGCGTACGGCGTTTTAATGTACGTCAACTTTATTTTCATCTCCGTCTTTTTGGGCTATTCGGTGGGCGTAAGCCCGATAATAGGCTTTAACTTCGGGGCAAAAAATAGGGCAGAGCTTAAAAACGTATTCAAAAAGAGCTTGATTATAATTGCGGTGACGTCCGCCTGTATGTTCGGTATTGCAATGGCGCTTTCATACCCCTTGCCCTACGTCTTCGTAGGCTATAACGAAGAGCTGTTTGCGCTAACGAGAAGGGGCTTTATGATTTGCTCTTCAATGTTTTTGGTAGTGGGCTTTAACATATTCGGTTCGGCGTTTTTCACCGCCTTGAACAACGGATTGCTCTCTGCAATTCTTTCCTTTATGCGCACCCTTTTACTGCAGATTGCCTGCGTAATCGTTTTGCCCTTAATCTGGGGCGTAGACGGCATTTGGGCGGCAAACGTATTTGCAGAGCTTATTGCAATTATTCTTACCACCACCTTTATTCTCTGCTTTAAAAAGAAATACGGATATTTATAATAAAATGGATATATTTCTTTTGCCGCCGTGCGTTTAATTTTACGCACGGCGGCTTTTAGTATGGTTAAGATTACAAAAAATACCAACTGCGCAGGTGTATATCCGCCCCGTTTTGGCACAAGATAACGTTACGGAGGGTACTATGGAATTTGACGAAACTAAAACTTATTTGAACTTAGCCCGTGCATTTGCGGGTGAAAGTCAGGCGGGTATGCGCTATCAACTTATTGCAAGGGAAGCTACGGCACAGGGATATATTGCGCTTGCCGACGAGATTAAAACGCTTGCCAAAAACGAAACCGTCCATGCAAGGAGGTTTTTTGAAGAGTTGACCAAAAGAGGCAAAGAGCTGGATAATATCGAAATCGACGCAGGCTACCCCTATCATACCGGGGAACTGACCGAGATGCTTAAGCTTGCCGCAATAGACGAGAAAAACGAACACGAACGCATTTACCCTGCTTTTGCAAAGGACGCCGCTTGCGAAGGCTTTAACGACGTTGCCGCTCTATTTAATATGATTGCCAACGTTGAAAAGCATCACGAGCAGATTTTTAACTACCTTTACGAAGCTATGGAAAGCGGCAATCTGTATAAAAACGAAGTTCCCATTCTTTACGTCTGCAAGGAATGCGGTCATATGCAGACCACGACTGAGGCGTGGACGGTTTGCCCTTTGTGTAAATCAAGCCAAGGTTTCGTTTCTCTTAACGTACCCTACGGGAAGGAGAAATCATGAAGAAAGCTAACAATCAGGAAAACAAGCAGACTAAAAATTGCAGTAATTCAAAGAACTGCGGCTCTTCCAAAAGCACTAAAAACTGTAAATAACTTTTACAGCTCAGACGACCCGTTCGGCAGTTATACGGGCATTTGCGCCGACAAGCGCGAAAGACCCGTTCAGGATGCAGACGACCTTTAAATATTCTGCCTGCGGTGAAGTGATAGAGCGCCCCCTGCAAAACCTTGCAGGGGGCGCTCTCGTTCGTCGTTTAAATATTTTTCTTTATAATATGCGCTGTGCCTGAATGTAATAACTCCAACGCTTAGCCGATATCTGCTCTATTCGGGCGTAGTCGCTCGCCGTGTGCAAAATGTAGTTGTCGCCAAGGTACAAAGCTACGTGTCCAACCCTTTCGATACCCACGTTATTTTTACGGGCGTCGTTGGTAAAGAACAGCAAATCGCCCCTGCGGATTTGGGACTTTTTAACCGTAGTCCCTTGATAAATCTGCGTTCGTGTGTTGAGCTTTAAATTTACGTCGGCGCCCAACTTAAAGATGTATTGCATCAGCGAAGAGCAGTCGAACTGGTTTTTATTAAAGCTTGAAATGCGCCTGCCGTTTTCGTCTAAATATCTCGTTGCGCCGTAGACGTACGGCACGCCCAAGCACTTTGTGCCTTCCAAAACGACCGCTTCCACCTTTTTATTTTCGCTTGCGTCCATATTGCTAAGCGTGCAGTAGTTTGCGGAAATATACGCCGTTTTATGCTTATAAAACGTCTTTATCCAACTGCCGTTACGCCCTGAATATATGTACGTGGAATTTCTTTCGGCAACGCCTAAGACCGAATAGTTTGTGCCTGCGCCGCTGCGGATATTCACGCCGTCCGCATTGATTTTGACGTATTCCGCCTTAGCCGGCTTAGGCGTCTCGACCGGGGGCGCAACTTCTTCTTCGGGCGGCGAAGAGTTGGGTGGCGTAGCCCCGTCGACTTCAGGCGTTTCGCCTTGAGTGGGCGTATCCTGCGTGGGCGGATTTTCTTCCGCGTCGGGTAAGTCCGTGGGCGGCAGTTCTTCCACTATTCCGCTTTCGGGGGGCTGTACCCCGTTACTTTCAGGCGCACTGCACCCGAACGCGGCTACGCACGAAACAGCCGAAATAAAAGCCGCGTAAACTAAAATGATTGCCTTTTTCATTATCATCTTCTCCTTTTGGTATTTTCTCCATTATAACCCAAGTTTGGTCAGGTATTCAATGCAAAAAATTTTCCATTAGCGGTAACTTAAGGCAATCGTTTTAATTTAAATACGTAGTTTTGAAAGGGTTTCGCCGATAGGGGCTTTTATCAATAGTTGAGCAAAGCTATCTGCCGAAGTCGCACTCTTGTTTATAACCACCAAGTGCTTGCCGTTGAAATAATTTACAAGCCCTGCGGCAGGATAGACGACGAGCGAAGTGCCGCCTATAATCAGCGTGTCCGCCCTTGAAATGGCGTTTAGCGCACCGCTTACGACGCTGTCGTCAAGCGACTCGCCGTATAGAACCACGTCGGGCTTGATTACGCCGCCGCACTCGCAATGCGGAACGCCCGTAGACCCTGCAATATAGTCCAACGAATAAAACTTTTTACACCTTTGACAGTAGTTGCGGTGGATACTGCCGTGCAGCTCGAACACGCGGCGGCTGCCTGCTTTTTGATGCAAGCCGTCTATGTTTTGAGTGATTACGCAGTCGAGCTTGCCCGCCCTTTCCGCACGGGCTAAAAACAGGTGCGCGGCGTTGGGCTTTGCGTCTTGAAAAATCATCTTGTCGCGGTAAAAGCGGTAAAATTCTTTGGTATTTGCGTAGAAGAAATCGTGGGAGATAATCTCTTCGGGCGGATAGGCGTATTGTTGATTATACAGCCCGTCGGCAGAGCGGAAGTCGGGTATGCCGCTCTCGGTAGAAACCCCTGCGCCGCCAAAAAATACCAGCCGCTTGCTGTCGTCTATAATACTTTGCAATTGCTCTATTTCA
>CAMAHZ010000114.1 GCA_945834965.1 uncultured Clostridia bacterium
ACGCTAAGTGGGAAAAATCCACTATGAAGATAACCTACTCTATGGGCAACTTCGAAAGCGCCGCAATCGAGTGGGACGATAAAAACGCATCGTCTGCAAAGGTAGAGTATAAGCTTGCTTCCGCAGAAGATAGCGCATACGTAGAAGTCGATAACGAGCTTATCCGTCAAATCGACGCCGACACCGCAAGGGTAGACGTTTTGGGCTTAAAGGGCAACGAAACGTATAGCATTAAGGTAACTTCAAGCACTAATGGTGAAGCCGTTGCAACGCTTGACGTTAAGGCGTACGACCGTTCGGGCTACGCGCACTACAACCGTGCGAGAGAAGGCTTCGGTGTTAACACCGGCGTAGGCGCGTATAACGACGACGGTACTTTAAAGGACAACGCAATCGTCATCTACGTAACCGACGAAAATAAGGACACGGTTATGAAGGACGTCGTTGCTAAATATTCAGGCGTTGCAGGTTATGAACAGCTTAAGATGTTCCAGATTCCCTACAACTCCGCAAGCGGAATTTCCAGCAAGTGGAACGGCAAGGACGCTGACGGTATCGGTTGGTGGCTCAACAACAATCAGTACACAACGACCAACGCAAATAGTAGCAAGAATAAGGTTCCTAGCAACACTTGCGACCCTGCTGGTAACGGCGCAACAATGGGCTTTAGGGGTATAAAGAATAATCCTATAGTAATAAGGATTATCGGCACCGTTGAAGTACCCGAAGGCTTAACGGCATATAACAGCGAACAGGAAGGCGGTTCAGTCGGCGATAACGGCAATATGGCGCGTATGAAGAACTGCCAGAATATCACCATTGAAGGCGTCGGCACGGACGCACAGATTCACGGTTGGGGTATCCACTTCATGGGTGGTACCGAAGCAACAGGCCTACAGGGTATGAGCTTTGAAGTAAGGAATATTACTTTCTCCGAATACACCGAGGACGCGCTCGGTATGGAAGGCGTACAGGACGGCACGACGATTACAGGTCCCGTAGAGAGAGTTTGGGTACACCACAACACCTTCTTGCCCGGTCACTGCGCTAACCCTGCAGAGAGCGATAAGGCAGAAGGCGACGGCAGCTGCGACTTCAAGCGCGGTCAGTATTTCACCTGCGCTTACAACTGGTTCGAATACTGCCACAAGACCAACCTTATCGGTTCTTCCGACACCTCCTTGCAGTTCAACGTAACCTTCCACCACAACACTTGGTGGCAGTGCGGTTCACGTATACCTCTTGGTAGACAGGCTAACATGCACTTCTACAACAACTACATATATGGTGATGCTTCAGAAACTACCACGCCTTATAGCTGGATTTCTAAGCCTGCACTCTCTTACGTACACTCGCTTAGAGCTAACTGCTATATCTTCACCGAAGCTAACTACTACGACGGTTGTAAGAACGTAACCGATGGCAAGAACGGCGGTTCAGCAAAGGGTTGGAACAACGTTTACTTCGCTTGTATGGGTACCAACACGGTAGAAGACGTAACAAGCCGTGAGCAGACTATATCTTCAAGCTGTAGCTATGGTTCATACAATTACTCCAAATTCGATACCGACCCGACGTTATTCTACTACGATAGCGCAAACAAGGTCAGCGATTGCTACTTAACCGACGCGGTTACGGCGCGTAACGAGTGCTTAAAGTATTCCGGCGTTCTCAAGCAGAATTACGATGCAGTAGATACGAGAATGACGAAGGAAACTCCTTCCAAGGCGCTCACCGTTCCTTCAACCGGTCTTACGATTGACCTTACTCAGGCTGCAGTCGGTAAAGAAGTTAACGGCGTGCTCTTCGTAAACGGCAAAAATAGCTCCGGTGCGGCAAAGGGTAAGGACGTACTCGCAGTATTCACTCTTGCGGAAAATACTGAAGTAAGCATCAGCGGTACCGCAATTGAAATTGCAAGCGTATACGGTGACCATCTCGGTACGGGTAGCTTCAGCGGCAGTCTTGACGCGGGTACATACTATATCCGCAGTGCAGAAAAGGCAAAGGAAGGCTCTATAACTTCAATGTCCTTCAAGTGCGGCATAACCAACGAACAGAGAGTTGCAAACGTAATAGCACTAATCAACGCAATCGGCACGGTTGAACTCACCGCGGATTGCAAGGCAAGGATTGATGCGGCACAGAGCGCGTACAGCGCGCTTGACGCAAGCTCCAAGGCACAGGTAACCAACGCTTCTACTCTTACAAGCGCAATATCAACTTATAACAACTTAGCGGTAGCTCCCGTAATTCAGGCGATTAATGAAATCGGAACGGTAGACGCAAACAGCGGCACTAAGATTACCGCGGCAAGGAACGCATACAGCGCTCTTACGGCAGAACAGAAGGCTTTGGTAACCAACTACTCAACGCTCGTTGCAGCAGAAAACGCATACGTAGCATACGAAGTTGAAGGTATCAACAATGCAATAGCCGCCCTTGCAGACCCTGCAACGGCAACCACCGAAGAAGCAATTACAAGCTTGCTTGAAGAGTATAACAACGTTAAGTCTATGTACGAAGGACTTTCCGACGAACAGAAGACTCAAGTTACCAACTACTCAAAGGTAACTTCCGGCATTGCAAAGCTTACTGCGGCAAGCGCACCTTACGACGTTAAGGCTATGATTGCGGCTCTTCCTGCGGCGGCAGACGTAACCCGTGCAGACGCAACCGCAATTACTGCAGCTCGTACTGCGTACGACGCATTGACGGCTGACCAAAAGACCGTAGTTGGCGATATAACCAAGCTTACCGCGGCAGAAGCGGCTCTTGCAGAGCTTTCCGCCGGTACGGAATATATCATATTTGCACAGAACGCAGTTTCTGCAAATGCGAGCGTAACCGGTAACTATAAGACGGGCTTAAGCGCATACACCGTAGACGGTAAGTCATATACCACTGCAGTAAAGATGGAATCTTCAACTTCCGTTACGTTTACTACCACCGCGACTGCAAAGGTAACACTCGTGTTCCACAGCACGACTTCCGGCGCAAAGGTTAAGATAGACGGCACGTCTTACACTATCGGTTCGGATAAGACCTTGGTACTTGAAAACCTTGCAGCAGGTAGTCATACAATAACAAAGGGCGACACTAACATGTTCCTTTGCTATGCAATGGTAGAATCATAACTCAAACCAAAGCCCAAAAAGGCTTGAATAACAAATCCCCCCGACTTTACCATCGGGGGGGATTTATCTTTTGACAACAATTTCGATTTCTAACTTCCCAATTAAAAATGCGGTCAAATAAATACCCCGCATCAGTCACGTAAACGTGACAGCTTCTCCCCAAGGGGCGAAGCCGAGTGTTCCGCCCATACCCAACGAGATTGCCACGGCGTTCCCTTCGGTCACTTCTCGCAATGACGGTAACGTCTTAACTGCGTCATTGCGAACGAAGTACGGCAATCCCAAAGTCTTAACTGCGTCATTGCGAGACGACTTTATGTCGGCGTGGCAAACCCAGCGGTCAAGCGTCAAATTTAGTTTAAATTAACTAAAATGTAAATAAATCACAAAAATTAATGTTAAACATTTGCAAAATATGTGATATTTCACATTTTTAAAAAAGTATAAGAAAATTTAATACCTGATATTTGCATATCACGTAAATTCTTAAAATTTGCGATTTTTAGTATTATCAGCGAAAAAATCGTCAATATATTGTGGTGTTTGAACACCGTGCGTTAATCATTTTCAATCTGGCTGTAAAATTAAGCCAAAACGGGGCGTTTTACAGCATTTTCGGTTAAAAACGGGGTGTTTTCAGGCAAAAAAGTATTTTCAAACTGTTGACTTTGGTTTTGCAAAATTATATAATAGACAGGCACGTTGAAAAAAAGTGTGTATGGGATGAGGCGTAAAGTTACTTCAAACCCCTGTTTAAACCCGCAGGGGAAGATAATTTACGCTGACAACTGTAGGGGCTTGACCCCTGCGACTAACCGCGGCTATCTATTTAAACGCCGTTTTGCGGTGTTTTTTAATGCCTAAGTCGCGATACACACGGTTAAGTTGACGTAAAGTACACATCATTTGTTAGTATAAAAGGAGAATCATTATGGCAGGACAGAAAATCAGAATTAAGCTTGCAGCTTACGACCACGAACTCGTAGACCTTGCGGCAGCTCGCATCGTTGAAACTATGCAGAAGAGCGGCGCAAAGATTTCGGGACCTATTCCCCTTCCCACCGAAAGAGAAGTAGTTACCATCTTACGTTCCCCCCACAAGGACAAGGACAGCCGCGAACAGTTCGAACAGAGAACTTATAAGAGAATTATCGACATCTACACCCCCAACGCAAAGTTGTTGGATACGGTTCGTTTGCCTGCAGGCGTAGATATTAAGATTAA
>CAMAHZ010000115.1 GCA_945834965.1 uncultured Clostridia bacterium
GTCTTTTTAGCCTTGGAAGATTTAGCCTTTTTAGGCTTAATCTCTTCGGGAATTTCGTCGACGGGGATATGCGACACGTCGCTCTTAACCGCCTTATGCGCACGCTTTACGCGGCTCTTTTCCTTCTTCTCGCTCTCCTTTTCTTCTTCGGTACTCTCGTGATAGGGCACTTCGAATATAATCGATTCGAAAGGACGCAGAATGAACGAAAGCTTGTACTCTCTGCCGTTGCAAAGCGCCTTTTCGGCTTCCACTTCCATTAAATCGCCTTCGGGATAGGTGGAGAAAATTCTCTTATACTTGCCGTCTACAGGCACGCCGACGCCGTAGTTGGAGTAGCCCATAGGGGTCATATTGCAGACGAATACGAGTGCGTCGTTATAGTTCCAAGGGTTGCGCCTGATGAATGTGAATATCGAACGGGCAACGTCGCCGCTCTCTATCCACTCGAACGATTTATAGCTTGTATCGTTATATAAAACGGGTCTTTCCTTATATAAATGCAACAGGGCGCGATAGCAGTTCATTACGTCCCTATGCCCGGGGTCGTCGCAAAGGTGCCAGTCAAGGCTGGTATTGAAGTTCCATTCCTTTTCCTGCGCAAAGTCCTGACCCATAAAGAGCAGCTTTTTGCCGGGGTGACCCATCATCATCGTATAGAAGCTCTTTAATCCGCCGAACTTGTCCATTCTGCTGCCGGGCATTTTGTTGTACATACTGCCCTTGCCGTACACTACTTCGTCGTGAGAAAGCACTAAGATATAGTGTTCGTCAAAGATATAGTCAAGCGTGTGCGTCATAAGGAAGTGGTGATACTTCCTGTATACGGGGTCCTTCTTTATGTAGGACAAGGTGTCGTTCATCCAACCCATATCCCACTTTAAGCCAAAGCCCAAGCCGTTGTCTTTTACGGGTGCGGTTATGCCCTGAATGATGGACGAATCTTCTGCGATTAAGAACGCGTCCGTACGGCTGCGCAAAATGCTGTTCAGGTGCTTGAAAAATTCAAAGCTCTCAAGGTTGTGGTCGCCACCGTAGATATTAGGGCGCCATTCGCTTCTGCCAAAGCTCGTGTACAGCATTGCCGCAACCGCGTCCACTCGAAGGGCGTCTAAGTGGTACTTTTTAACCCAGAACAACGCCGACGCTATAAGAAAGTTTGAAACTTCCTTTTTGCCCAAGTCGAACGCCTTAGTACCCCATTCGGGATATTCCGCGCGCAAGGGGTCTGCATATTCGTAGAGTGGCGTGCCGTCGAAGTTGGCAAGCCCGAAGGCGTCTTTAGGGAAGTGTGCAGGAACCCAGTCCAAAATTACGCCTATGCCGTGCTTGTGCATATAGTCGACGAAGTACATAAAGTCCTGCGGGGAGCCGTATCTTGCGGTGGGGCAGAAGTAGCCCGTCACCTGATAGCCCCAGGAAGGGTCGAAGGGATATTCGCAGATACCCATAACTTCGATATGCGTATAGCCCATATACTGCACGTATTCGCACAGCTCGTAGGCAAGGCGGCGATAGTCTAAGAACTGGTCTTCGTCCTGTTTCCAGGTGTCCTTTTTCCAACTGCCCAAATGCACTTCGTACACGGACATAGGTTTTTCAAGGTAGTTCTCGTCCTTCTTTTTAGCAAGGTATTCGCTATCGCCCCACTCGTATGTAGAGAGATTAGTTACGACCGAAGCGTTTGCAGGGCGTTTTTCGCTTCCGTACTCGTAGGGGTCGATTTTATAGACTTCCTTGCCGTCCGCCTGAACGACGAGATATTTATACTTAACCCCTTCGCACATACCGGGAACGAAGAGCTCCCAAATGGAATCGTCTACCTTTTCCATTATATCGCGCCAAGGCGTCCAACCGTTGCCGTCGGACACGACGCAGACAGCCCTTGCCGCAGGCGCCCACAGCACGAAATGAGTGCCGCGCACGCCGTTAATCTCCCTTATGTGCGCACCCATCTTTTCATACAATTCGTAATGAGTACCGTGGTGGAATAAATACCTGTCTAAATCGCCGAAAAATCTGTTCTCCATTGAATATCTCCCATATAATACAATCTTTACGATTGATTTTACTAAAATTAATTAAAACTTTTTAACGTATACACAGCCCGTTTTAGGGGGTAGTTCGATAAACGCACGCCCGAACTTTACGTCTAAATTTTCAGGCACGCCGTCCTTACCCAGCCCGACTGCAAACGCCTTTGATAGCTTATCCGCACGCTCTCCCGTGACGAGCCAGACGGGTACGTTTACCGCAACGGGTTTTTCCGCCGCGTTGACTATCACGACTGCGCAATCTTCTTTATCGAACCTTGCGTACGCAACGTAGCCGTCGCCCGCGTCCAACGGCATAAGCGAACCCATCTTAAGGCAATGAACGCTCTTTCTAAGGGCTATTGCAGATTTATGCACGTTGAATATATCCCAGTTTTCGCTGCCCCAAGGGAATGTTCTGCGGCTATCGGGGTCGGTCCAGCCGACCACGCCTACTTCGTCGCCGTAATAAAGGGCAGGGCTTCCCGGCCAGGTCATCTGCATAAGCACGCCAAGGTAGAATACGTCTACGTCTATCCCTTCGCTTGCCGCCTGCGCGCCGTGCGTTTTAAGCGTGCCCGACCTGCGGTTTGTGCGCGTTAAAAACCTTGAATGGTCGTGGTTGGAAAGCTGATTTATTGCGCTGTCCAAAGCCGCACGGGGAAGGCGTGCCATATTCTTGGTTATGGACGCAAAGAACGCCTTGCCGTCTAAATATTTGTTGGGGTCAAAGCCCTGAGAGTGCTTTTCCATACCCGTTAAAAACCAGGTTACGGGCTCCATAAAGGCGTCGTAATTCATAACCGAATCCCACTCGCCGCCCTTAAGCCACGTTTCGGGGTCGCCGTAATGCTCGGCAAAGATGAACGCTTCGGGGTTAGCCTTTCTCACCCTTGCGGCAAATTCCTTCCAGAATTTATGGTTAAACCTTTCGCTGTGACCTAAGTCTGCCGCAACGTCAAGGCGCCAGCCGTCCGTGCCGTACTCGTTTGAAACCCACTTTTCGCCCACTTTATATATGCTTTCACACAGCTTTCCACTCTTTTCGTAGTTGAGCTTAGGCAGGGTCTTATATCCCCACCAACCTTCGTACTCGCTGGTAGCAAGCTGCGGCTGGAAGAATTTGAAGTACCCCCTGTACGGGCTGTCTACCGCCTGAAAAGCGCCCTTCTCGTACCCTTCCTGCGCAAGGTAAATACCTTCCCTGTCCAGCCATTTATGGAACGAACCGCAATGGTTGAACACGCCGTCCATTATGACCTTGATGCCCTTTTCGTGCATCTTCTTGACTAAATCCTTAAAATACTCGTTGGACTTTTCTAAATTTCGCTTACTCGTTACTCTTTTAATATACTTAGGCGCATACCCGTTGTGGTGTTCCCACGACTGCATAACGTGCTCTTCGTCCTCTTCGATAATCGCAAGGTGGGGGTCGATATAGTCGTAGTCCTGCGTGTCGTACTTATGGTTTGACGGCGAGACGAAAAGCGGATTGAAATAGACCGCTTCCACGCCTAAATCTTTTAAATAGTCCAACTTCTGCTCTACGCCCTGCAAGTCGCCGCCGTAAAAACGGTTTACGTCGGTGGTATTAGGCAGCGAATTCCAGTCCTTGACCTTTCTTGAGTGTCCGCCCGTATAGTAATACTCGTTGTCTTCTACGTCGTTATCGGGATTTCCGTTGCAGAACCTGTCGCAATAAATCTGGTAGAACACCCTGCCCTTTGCCCAGTCAGGCACCTTTTGCCCGACTACGAAAGCGAAGTTGTACTCGTCCTGATTGCTGTTGACGGGACCTAAACGGTTATAATAAATCCTGTCGTCTTCGTCCTCAACCTCAAAGTAGTAGCTAACCGCCTTACCCCTGCACTTAAACGTATAGGTATAATAATCAAAGCTCTCGCTTTTGATTGACGACTTTTTCATCTTATGCTGAGCGCCGTTGATTACCGCATATACTAAATTTACGTCGTTTTTTAAGGTGCGGAAGGTGAGCGTTACGCTGTCGCCTGCCTTAGGCTCGTACGGGGTCTTGAAGTTTTCTGTTTCGTCTGTAAATAGTGCTTCTCTGCTAATCATAGTTTTCTCTCTTACTTTACCAACTCAAAGTGTATCATAATTTAAGCGTAAAGTCAATACGCAATTTTTTATATTGACCAAAGTAGCTGTAAGTATTTTGTCGACTGCCGTTGACTTTGTAAAGGCGTTGTGTTAATATGTTTGCGGTTTAGACTAAACCG
>CAMAHZ010000116.1 GCA_945834965.1 uncultured Clostridia bacterium
GTTCAGGCATACCGACGTATCAAAAATAGCGTAAAAAGTAGTGTAAAAAGTAGTGTGCCTTTTTCTTAATTAAAGATAAATATGAAATACTCATTTTTATTTGCCTATAGACAAACGGTAGAATTCGTGATATAATATAGATACAAAAACCTATTAAGGGGGAAGCTTATGAAAATTTTTCAGGCGTTTAACAAGTTGTTTTCCTTTTGGACAAGGGTTGAACGTAAGTATTCCTTAATTAAAAACGACGAAGAGAAGAGAGATACAAGCGTTAAGCTTGGCGTTCGCTCAATCGTGGAAAGCATTTACAGCGGAGTGTTAGCCGTACTCTTTCTTTTGGGCTTGTACTTCTGTGTGACCAACCTTATTAATATCAAGCTGGGCGACGGAACGTACGGAATGCCCATATTGACCATAATCGGCATAGTAATATGCGCTATGTGTGCGTTGGTATGCCTATTTGAAGGTATGGGCGGAGCTCTTTTATATATGATTTATCAGTTCAAGCTAAACAAAAAGCCCGTGCGTTGGGTTGCGCTTGCGCTTTGGCTTGTAATGGTAGTTGCGATTATCGTGTTTGCAATTATCGTATTTCTACAGCTTAAATAGGGGAATTACTTATGAATATCTGGCACGACACGCCTAAAGAAAACGTAAAAAAAGACGTCTTTGACGCATTCATCGAAATACCTAAGGGTTGTAAGGTAAAGTACGAGCTGGATAAAGCTACGGGGCTTTTGCGTGTGGACAGAATTTTATACACGTCTACCGTTTACCCCTGCAACTACGGCTTGATTCCGCGTACGCTTGCCGACGATAACGACCCTTTGGACGTTCTCGTATTATGTAGTGAACAAATAACTTCGGGTGCGGTGGTCAGGTGCGTGCCTATAGGCGTTATAAAAATGGTGGACGGTGCGGCGATGGACGAAAAGGTGGTTGCCGTACCCGTAGGCGACCCGTATTATAAGCACTACGGCGATATAAACGGGCTGCCTAAGCACGTCTTTGACGAGATGATGCACTTCTTTGCCGTTTACAAGGCGTTGGAAAATAAGACGACCTTCGTCGAAAATATTTACGGTAAAGAAGAAGCTATGGAAATCGTGGGCAAGTGTATGGCTGCGTACGAGTGCAAATTTGAGTAATTGAGCATACGATAGTAAAATTTGATTTTTAGTGGGGGCAATTTACAAATTGCCCCTTTAAATTATGTCGTTTCGTGCCGTTTATATGTCGTTTAGTACCGTTTTAAAGTTTTTTTGTGTAATTTAATTGCTATTTTGTGCGTAAATAAATATAATTATGTAAGTATAAAATGGATAATTTTCGGAATTTTAGGAATTAACGCTTTTTAAAAGCATTTCCGCAAATATTCCGTAGCTAATTATTTTAAAAAGAATTTGGACGATAAACTTATGAAAAAGGTGGATTCAGGAGAATTTCATAATTTAAATCAGTACAACGATTTTTCTGAGTACCAGCCTTTTAGTGCCGAGCAGTACTATTCTACGGAAGCGCAGAAACCGCCCGTGGAAACTCAGCAGTACGACGAATCGTATGAAAACGAAGGCGGAAAGTCGGTTAACAGCGAAGGCGCGGAATCTTCTACCGACTTTAACGATATTCAAAAGCAGTACGATAACGTTAACCAGCCCGACTCTTCCGGCGCGGCCGACTCTTCCGCACCGACTAACGCCAACGTAAACGCCACGCAGACGGCGTCCACTTCTTCAAGCAGCGCCGCTCAGGCAGGCAGCGTTTCGGGTAGTGCAGGCGGTGCAAGTACAGCTGCCGCAAGCGCAAGTACAGCAGCCGCAGGCGCAAGCGTGGGCGCAACCGCCGTTGCCGCAGTCGTAATCGTTTCAGCGGCGGTCACGGGCGGACTTATTGCAAATTTCGATAGCTATGTAGGCAATAATCTCGGTGCCGACTACGTTTCAATAACCGTCGATATGGACGAAATTCTTTCCCAGTCGAACAAAACCTATTCGCTTAGCGCGGATAATTTTGCGATAGAATTTACAGGCGGAGAAACCCCTGTAAATATCGGTCTTGTAAACGGCAAGCACAGCTATCTTATAACGGGGTTACAGCCTGAAAAAACCTATTCCTACACGATAACTTGCAACAGTGCGTCTTTCGGCAGTAATTCCACCTGTTATTCTCAAACGGTCACCACGAAGAGCGTGGGTAAGGTCGAGTGCGTCTACGACGAACTCAACAACTACGTAGTCTACGACGAAGTTACCCAAACGGCGTCGGTATTCTATTCAATCTATCTTTCCGACTACGAAAAGGAATATGCAAATTCAACTTTCTATATTTGCAGTAGCGAGCAGACCGATTTAAACAATATAAATCATATAATCTATTCCGACGATACTCTTGATGAAAACAATTTCTTCAAGGGCGAGCTAAACGGCGTAATTTACGACGAGCTGTATCTCTACGTGGTGGCGGAAAACCAGACCGAGCAAGGGGCAGATAAGGCGGAACTTTTCACCCTTCAGCTCAGCGTGAATTTGCCCGAAGAGTGGAAGACGGCTAAATCCCCTGCGTTCGTCGTGGACGAGAGCGCGGAAAGCGTAACCAGCTTGCCCGACTCAATATACGTTGGCGGTTCGTTGAACAAGCTCAACGAAAACTATACGTATTATGCGTACGTTACGCAGTATGCTTCAGACGGCACAACCCTTGTTGAAAGGCAGGAAGTCGGCTTAACGGTCGACCCTGCAAATATGAGCTATAGCTTAAACGTCGGCGCATACTACGGGGTTAATAAGTTTAAATACGTAATCTACACTAAGGACGATAGCGGTAACGAAATAACCGTATACGAGAGTGCGGACAAGTCGTTTACGGCAAGTCAGGCGTTCGGGGCAAGCTATAACGTAATTGAACCCATAAACGCAAAATACGAGTACACGGCGGAAAAACTGACTATAACGGTTGACCCTGCCTTTACTTCGGATAGTGATATTTATTCGTATAAGTTAGTAATTGACTGCAACGATAAAGTGTACGGCGAATATCAAGGTACGGGCGTTGCCGTGTTTGAAATCACCGACTTTGCAGGGCTTGACTATATAGAGTTTACGTATACCGATATAGGCGAATTTGCGGACGGCGAACACGTATACGCAATTCACTCCACCATGTTTATTAAATTTGGTTCAATTTTCCTTGACCTTGGCACAACTTCGATAACTATGGGAGACGGCAGGATATGGGTTGGCGGCGTCATAGATAGCCTAAACGAAAACTTTACCTACTACGCATACGTTTCGCAGTACGCTTTAGACGGTACGCCCCTTGTTGAAAGGGAAGAAGTAACGCTTAATATCAACGCCGAAAGTATGAGCTTTTGGTTCGAGTGCGCTACGTATTACGAAGTTAAAAAGTTTAAATACGTTATCTACACCCACGACAATAACGGCGACGAAGTAATCGTCTACGACGACGGCGAAAGGGAATTTACCGCAAGTCAGGAATATAGCGCAACCTATACTAAAGTTGCCCCTGCCGACGCAAGCATTAAGTATAACGAAAACAGCGTAATCATAACGGTAGACCCTGAGTTTACTTCTAAGAACGCCAACGAAGAGTACAAATTAGTGGTTACCAACAGCACGGGCGAAGTGTTCGGCATGTACCAAGGCGTGGGCGTTGCGACCATATCCATTACGGACTGCGTCGGCTTAGACGAGATTAATTTCACCTATTACGATATAGGTACGTTTGCCGACGGCGAGCGTGAGTTTGCCCAGCATACGACGACGCCCGTAACGGGTAAGGCGTACTTCGTCGTCGACGAGAGTGCGGAAGCGGCAACCCTACAGCCCGACAGCATAACCGTAAACGGCAAGCTAAACAAGCTTAACGAAAACTTTACCTATTCGGCTTACGTTGCACAGTACGCTCAGGACGGCACGGCGCTTGTTGAAAGGGAAGAAGTAACGCTCAACATTGACACCGCAAATATGAGCTATAGCTTAGAGTGCGGCGCATATTACGGCGTAAAGACGTTTAAGTACGTAATCTATACCAACGACGGTACTAATGAAATTGCAGTCTACGAGAGTGGCGAAAACGAATTTACCGCAAGTCAAGAATATAGTGCAACCTATAATAAAGTTGAACCTGCGGACGCAACCATTGAGTACACCGCAGAGAAAATCACAATAACCGTTGACCCCGAATTCGATTCAACTTATAGTATTTATTCTTACAAATTAGTAGTAACCAACAGCACGGGT
>CAMAHZ010000117.1 GCA_945834965.1 uncultured Clostridia bacterium
GAGTCTTTTATTTTTACAATTAAGGCTTTGTAAATAAACGGCGCAATAGTTCGTCGCCTTTACGTTTTAGCTCGGTCATTTACGCTTAGTAAACTCCCTTCGCTAAAGCCGCAGGCTCCTGCTCTTTCTTGTTTCTTTCCAAAGCCGTATACCCGAATAAGGTGAAAAGTATTAAAAAATATTCTAACCACATTTATTCTTTAACAATCAAGGTGACTAATTATGAACTACCATCATCTACCGACTGACGAAGTCGTAAAAAGCGTAAACTCACGCAGGGACGGGCTTTCCGACGCGGAAGCCGCCGACAGGCTGACAAAAAACGGCAGGAACGCACTAATCGGCGCAAAGAAAAAACCTGCAATACTCAAGTTTTTATCGCAGTTTACCGACCCGATGATTATCGTACTGCTCGTTGCGGCGGCGGTCTCCGCCGTGCTTGCAATCGTAAGGAGCGAATACACCGAGCTTATTGACAGCGGCATAATACTGCTTATCGTAGTAATCAACGCTATAATCGGGTTCGTTCAGGAGAGCAAGGCTGAAGACGCCTTGGAAGCGCTGAAAAACAAGAACAAGCCGTACGCCAAAGTTTTGCGCGGCGGACAGAGAAAGACCATTCCTTCCGAAGAGCTGGTCGTCGGCGATATAGTGTTTTTGGAAGCAGGCGATATAGTCCCTGCCGATATGCGGCTTATTAGCTCGGCGTCGCTAAAGATTGAAGAGTCGGCTTTGACGGGCGAATCCGTACCCGTAGACAAGGACGCAGGCGCAACAGTTGAAGAGAGCGCCGCACTCGGCGACAGGGTGAATACGGCGTATTCGGGCGGCACGGTGTCCTACGGCAGGGGCGAAGGCGTGGTCACAGCCGTCGGTATGGATACGGAGACGGGCAAGATTGCAAAGATGTTGAACGAAGTAAAACAAGCCCCTTCCCCCCTTGACAGGCAGCTCTCTAAAACGGCGAAAATTCTCTCGTTTGCGGTGCTTGCGATTGCCGTAATCATCTTCTTAGTGCGCGCGTTTGCGTACGGCGACTATAGGGATATGAACAAGCTTATAGACGCGTTTATGACTTCGGTTGCCATAGCCGTCGCCGCAATCCCCGAAGGCTTGCCCGCCGTCGTGACCATAGTGCTTGCTATGGGCGTGAGAAAGATGAGTACGCGAAGGGCTATCGTTAAAAACCTTTCGTCAGTCGAAACGCTGGGCTGTTGCGAAGTAATCTGTTCGGATAAGACGGGTACGTTAACCTTAAACAAGATGACGGTTAAAGAGTGCTACTGCCCCGAAAATAACGAGAGCCTTTTAAGAAGAATTATGGCGCTGTGCAACGACGCGGCAGAAACTTCCGACGGGTTAATCGGCGACCCGACCGAGACGGCTTTGGTTGCCTACGCCAAAGAGTGCGGCGACGATTTTAAGGCGTTGACCGCCACATATCCCCGAGTGAACGAAAAACCTTTCGACAGCGTAAGGAAGCTTATGACCACCGTTCACGAGCACGAAGGCGGCTTGGTAAGCTATACCAAAGGCGCACCCGATATGCTGATTGCAAGGTGCAAATATATATTAAAGGACGGTAAAATTTTACCCATAACCGAAGGCGATTTAGCCGCCATAAAAGACGCCAACGGCAAGATGGCGCAAAAGGCGTTAAGGGTGCTTGCGGCGGCGTATACGGACGGCGAAAGGCTTGACGAAGAAGAGCTTATCTTCGTAGGCTTAATGGGTATGATTGACCCCCCGAGAGCAGAAGTCAAGAGCGCGGTTGCAAAGTGCCGTTCGGCAGGTATACGCACGATAATGATTACGGGCGACCATATCGACACGGCAAAGGCGATTGCAAGAGAGCTTGATATTCTGCGTGACGGCGATTTGTGCGCTACGGGCGCACAGCTCGATAAAATGAGCGACGAAGAACTCAACGAAAACATAGGAAGATACGCCGTGTTCGCAAGGGTAAGCCCCGAAAACAAGGTGCGCATAGTTAAGGCGGTTAAGTACCAACAAAAGGTCGTCGCTATGACGGGCGACGGCGTAAACGACGCCCCGTCCATAAAGGAAGCGGATATCGGCATAGGTATGGGCATTACGGGTACGCAGGTATCTAAGGACGCCGCCGATATGATTCTCACGGACGACAACTTCGCCACAATCGTCGGTGCGGTTGAAGAAGGCAGAAAGATATTCTCCAACATAACCAAGGCAATTCAGTTCTTGCTTTCGGCAAACATTGCGGAAGTTATTTGCCTGTTCATTGCTTCGGTAGTGCTGGTCGGCGTCGTGGGCGCAACAAACCCCGACTTCGTATTCTTAACCCCCGTTATGATACTGTGGGTAAACCTTGTGACCGACTCCTTCCCCGCCCTGTCGCTTGGCGTTGAAAAGGCTGAAAGCGACGTTATGGCTCAACCGCCGAGAAAGAGCAATAAATCGCTGTTCTCGGGCAATATGGGCAAGGATATAATACTGCAGGGCGTTATGCAGGCGGCGCTGGTTATGACCAGCTTCTGCCTTGGATATTTCGTGATGGGCAGTACGGTAGAAGCGTCTACTATGGCGTTCGTGTCGCTGTGTTTTATACAGCTTGTTCACTCGTTCAACCTGCGCTCTCAAAGACATAGCGTGCTGAATAAGAAGTTCTTCTCGAACAAGTTCTTAGATTTATCCGCCCTGCTCGGCATCGTGCTGACCGTTGCGGTAGTAGTTATCCCCGGCGTGAACACCGTGTTCCACACCGCACCCTTAAACGTTTGGGAGTGGTTGGTTGCAATAGGCGTTTCGGTTGCGATTATCCCCTTAGTTGAAATTCAAAAGCTTATCGAAAGGGCTATCGCAAGAAAAAAGAATAGGTAAATTTAAGCGTAGCTTAAAAAATATCACTTAACAAATGACGGCGGCGGAAAAAATTTAAAGTCCGCCCCGAAAAAAAGGAGAAAAAATATGACGATAGGACTTATTATAGGCATTATTTTTGCCGCAATCACGGCGGCGTGCATTGCAGTTGCAGTCTGCCTTATCACGGGCATACGCCCCAACTTGGGCAGGGGCAGGCTTGCGGTTAAAAAGCCCGTAGCAGGCGGCTTGACGCTTGCGGGCGCGGCGGCGGCGTTTATACTCTTTTTGCTTATTCCGTTCAGCTTCCACACCGTGCAGGCGGGCGAAGTTGCGGTAGTTAAACACCTTGGCGAAGCGCACGCGGTGAGAACGGCGGGAACGTATTTCGATTTTTGGATAACCGAGAGCTATGAAAAGTACGACGCTAAGGTGCAAAATCTCGACATAAAGACCACCGCGTACTCTTCCGACGCGCAGACTATGGACGTGAATATGACCTTGCAGTACCAGATTAACACCGAAAAGGGCATTGAAATTGCCAACAACTACGGCACGCTCGACACCTTATCCAACAGAATTCAGTCGGTGACGATTGAAAAATGCAAGTCCGTACTCTCTCAGTACTCGGCAATGAAAATTATTGAGACAAGGTCGAGCATTTCCCCCGAAGTAGAAACTTCCGTACAGGCGGCAATAGGCGCCAACTATTACGTAACCGTACATACCGTAGTCTTGACCAACATAGATTTTTCGGACGCGTTTGAAAAGACGGTTGAAGACAAGATGATTGCAGAGCAGGAAAAGCTTAAGGCGGAATACGAAAAAGAGACGGCGATTATCAACGCAGAAAAGGAATTAGAAGTTTCCAAACGCCAGGCGGAATCAAAGCTCGTAGCCGCTAACGCAGACGCAAAGGCGCAGGTGCTCGTTGCACAGGCTGAAGCCGACGCACTCAAGGCGAAGTCAATCGAAGTTGCGCGTATGCTCGGCTTTACCATAACCGAAAGCGTAATAACCGAAAACGAGACTTCTTTAGACGAGAATGGCAATACCGTAGTTACGCCCGTAAATAAGAGTGTGTACTCTATCGACTTTACGGGCAAGTCGGCAGAAGAGATTAAACTCATCTCCGAATACCTTAAGTACGTTGAGTACCTTGACAAGTGGGACGGAAAACTCCCCGAAGTTATGACGGGCGAGAACGGCGCAACGGTTATGATACCCGTAACGCCCACAGACGGCAGTGCGGCTTGACCAAACAAGGCGCAAAAAAGCGGTATAAAAACGCAGTATAAAAGTAATGCGGTAAAAAAGTGCGGTGAGCTCGTTCGAGCTCACCGCTTTGAATTTTAAGGTCGTCATTGCGAGACGGACGAAACTTAAGTTGCGGACGTCGTGGCAATCTC
>CAMAHZ010000118.1 GCA_945834965.1 uncultured Clostridia bacterium
TTATAAATGCCCCATCGAAAGCGTCAAACGTTTAGCGGACAAATTAAACCACTATAAGCTGTTCACTCGGCTATGCGGATTTTCAGGATTTAAACGGGACTTGGCTTAGTGAATTATTGCGTCTTAAGAGATTGTCGCACCGCTTATATATCAAGGAACATACCACGTTGTAAATATAATATTCGTCATAATAGTACGTTTTCAGCGTGCAAAACGAGTTGCCAACCGCAAAAAAAACGGTTACAATATAACCTATTATGATAGGTATTTATTTCAGCGGCTCGGGCAATACCAAGCATTGCGTAGAAAGATTAGTTAAATCAATAGACGGCTCTGCCGTGGTTTTGCCGCTTGACGGCGACTCGGCTAAGGCGGCGATAGCCAAGACGAATTTAATCGTGTTCGGCTACGGCGTGCAGTATTCGGATATGCCCTATTTCGTCAGGGAATTTATTATAGAGAATAAAGAGCTGTGGAAGGACAAAAACATACTCTGCGTTGCCACTATGGCGGCGTTCAGCGGCGACGGCGCAGGCTGCAGCGCAAGGCTGTTTAAAAAGTACGGCGCAAATATTCTCGGCGGTCTACATATCATTATGCCTGAAACGATTTGCGACGTTAAAGAGAAGAAGGGCGAGAAAGAATCCGACCCCGAAAAGCTGTACTTAGAGAGTATGCAGTACGAAAGCAAATTAAAAAAGCTTGCCGAAGAAAACCGCAAAATCATCAAGCAGGCGGACGAGAAGATAGACGAAGTCGTAAAGGGCATAAAGAAGAATATATACCCTAAAGACGGCTTGAGCTTTTTTGCAAGGCTTGCAGGTGCGTTCGGTCAAAGGTTATGGCTGGGCAAACGCTCTCACAGCTATAACAAAAAGCTTAAAATAAACGAAGATTTATGCGACGGGTGCCGCATATGCGTTCAGCAATGCCCTATGCACAACCTGACCGTACAGGACGGCAAGGCTCAGCCTTCGGGCAAATGCACCGCCTGCTACCGCTGTGTGAACAGGTGCCCTAAAAAGGCGATTACCCTTTACGGCGACAAGGTTGCAGAGCAGTACAAAATAGAAAAATATTGCTGAGATTTGGGGGGATAAAATGGATTTACTTGAAAAGCTATTAGACGATGACAACGACGGGCAAATCAGGTTGACCAACGAAGACGGTACGGAGTTGGTGTTTAACCACGTTGCTACCATTCCCTACAACGAGACGCTATACGCTATTCTGGCTCCCGTATCGGATATCGAAGGCGTAAGCGACGACGAGGCTATCGTTTTTAGGGTTGAAGAGATAGACGAGAAGGAGCACGTTCTCGTGTTGGAAGAAGACGAGCCTACCGCAATGGCGGTGTTTGATAAGTATATAAAACTCTGGGAAGATAGTCAGGGGGATGGCGACTTCGACGATTACGACGATAACGACGACGAACAAGACGATTAAAATAATAAAAAGCAAAGGCGTCCGCAACTTGGAAAAAAGTTGCGGACGCCTAAAATTTTACGATTAATTTATCAATATAAAAGCATAGTGCCTTCCGGCATGGTAAAGTTGGGTTTATCCACCTTTCTAAAGTACATTGCCGTCTCGCGATAGGTGCGGTGTGCAACGACGTAAACTCTCGCTTCGGGGTATAGGGCGGCAAGGTCTGCCTTAAGCTCTGCAAAGCTTAATACGTACCCTGCGATATCAAAGTTTAAATCGCAACACACGGTGCTTGCGCCGCTACTTAAAACTTCTAAAAGCTTTGCCCTGAACTCGGTGGCTATGCTAAGATGCGAGCGCGTTAAGCCTGAACCGCCGCACAAGGCACAGGGGGTAGTACTGCCGAGCGCCCTTTCGCTGCCCGTGCGTTTGCGTGTAAATTCCACTAAGCCGAAGGGGGACATAGGCAAAACTTTGCACCTGCTCTTGTCGCCCTTTAGCGCCTTTTCAAGCTCCTGCACGATTGCCTTTTTATGGCTTTCGTCCTTCATATCTATAAAGTCGACGACGAATATGCCGCCTATATTTCTAAGGCGAACCTGCCTTGCAATCTCTTTGGTAGCCAAAACGTTTGTGGCGTAAACGGTTTCTTCTAAGCTGTTTTCGCCCGTATATTTGCCCGTGTTTACGTCTATAACCGTCAACGCTTCGGTGCGGTCTATGTTGATATACGCCCCGTTCGCAAGCTCCGCCTTGGACTGCCACGCCTTTAAAATCTCGTGGGAAATACCTTCGGAATAGAGCATATCCTGGTGGGCGTCGTGCAAAATAAGCTCCGGCTTTTCCCGTTCGGGATACAGCTCTATAATGCTTTTAATGCTTTCAAATAGCTCTTCGGTTCCCACGTGGACTTCGTCGCAAGGGGTGAGCATGGTGTCCCTAAGGGTGCAGGTGTGCAGGGTGAAATCGCTGTACAACAGCTCGCCGACGGGGGCGCTTTCAAACCTTGCTTTAATTAAGGCGTAGGTGTTGCGGAAGAAGTTTAATTCGTTCAGCTTGTCGCTGTACACGGCGTAGGGCGCTGCGGTGCGCACTATCATTCCTTCGTTGCCCGTCAACACCTTTTTTGCGCTGAATATAAGGTTAGCTTTTAACTCGCCGTCCGAAAACTTTCTCGAAACGCCTATAAAGGGAGTGTTGGGCATATATACGATATACTTGCCGACGAACGATAAATTCGTGGTTACCTTAGCCCCCTTTTTGCCGACGGGCGGTTTGGTGATTTGCACCATAATCTCGTCGCCTTCGTGCAAATTAAGCTCGGCAGGGATATCTATATCGCCGTCGTAATTCCTGATGTCGGGTACTAAATCGGCAACCGAAATATAGCAATGTCTCTCTAAGCCGCAGTCAATAAACGCCGCCTGCATACCGTTAAGCACGTTGGTCACGCGCCCTTTATATATGTTGCCTACGGCGTCGGGTACGGTTGCGCTTTGAGCCGTGTATTCGCACAGCACGCCGTCTTCGCACAGCGCATAGTAGTCTATTCCGCAATGGCTGTCAAAATATAGTTTCCTTGTCAAACTGTCTCTCCAAAGGTGTTTTTAACCCGTTTCGGGCGAATTACCCACATATTATAACATATCTATTGAAATAATCAAGCTTTTGCAGCCGTTTTATCAAGCCGTACGCATTGACCAAACCGTACGCCTTTGATAAAGCGTTGACTTTTTATTCGGCTTAATATATTATGGGGGTAAGACTAATCTATATAAGGGGGCGGAAATGGACTTAATTGCCGTAAACGAAAATCAATTACCTGCTATATATAGCTCTATGGCGAACAATTTCATAAGGGAAGAGCTACGCGACTATGAAGAAGTGGTGCGCCTGCACAAGGGCGGTAAATATACGCTTTATCATATCGAAGAGAACGGCGAGCAAAAAGGGTTCGTCGGCGTTTGGGATTTGAACGGTTTCGTCTTTTTGGAATATCTCGTCGTGTACGAAGAGTACCGCAACGGCGGCACGGGCGGCAGGGTGATTGAGTTGATTAAAAAAAAGTACGGCAACGTGATTTTAGAAGCCGAACTGCCCGTAGAGCCCATTCAGGTGCGCAGGCTTAATTTTTATAAGCGGCACGGAATGTGCGTAAATCCCCAAACCTATTTTCAGCCGCCGTACAGGAAGGGCGAAAAGGGGTGTGGACTGCACCTTTTAAGCTACCCCGCCATATTAGACGACTTTGAAGAAAAGGTAAAGCTTATCTACAGGGAAGTGTACGAAAGGGACTACGTAACGAAATAAGCTTTAGATAATGGCGTTAACGGCGTTTTAGTATTGACAAACCGATAATAAAAATGTTATACTAATAAAAGTGATAAACAAAAACAGGAGTTAATTGAATGAAATACGATTTTAAATTAATAAGCATGGAAGAACTTTCCTTTAAGATTAACAGGATACAGCTTGCACCCAACCAGCGTTTAGACGTAAAGCCCCAGTTTGCCCGTCAGGTACGCAAGGCTAACGACAATAAAAAGCTTGTTTTTATAGCTCTGTCCGTTAAAATCGAAAGCACCGAAGCTGAACCCAAGCCCTTCGATTTGAACGTAGGCTTAGTAGGTATGTACGAGCTTGAGAATGAAAACTATACCGCAGAAGAAGAGAGAGCTTTCGTCATCGAAGCAACAAGCCAGCTCTATCCCTATCTTCGTTCCGCAGTTACCAACCTTACCGCTCAGGCGTACATTACCCCGCTCAACCTGCCCGTAATCAACGGACCTATTTT
>CAMAHZ010000119.1 GCA_945834965.1 uncultured Clostridia bacterium
TAATGTTAAAAAGTAACAAATTCGGAAAGAAAAGTTCATAAACGGCAAATGTATTGCGTATCTATATTAATTGTGATATAATATATGCGTTTGAATACATATAGGAGTGTTTTAAGATGTCACAAAACAATTTTAACGGCACGGACGAGCAGGAAAGACTTCTGCGCGAGTGTATTGAAAAGCACAAATCAGAGCGTGGTTGCCTTATGCCCATCTTGCACGAGGCTCAGAACATCTACGGCTATCTGCCTTCCGAAGTGCAGAGCATTATAGCCGAAGAACTCAACATCCCCCTGTCGGAAGTTTACGGCGTTGCCACATTCTACGCACAGTTTTCCCTTCAGCCTAAGGGTAAACACCGCGTTTCCGTCTGCCTTGGTACGGCTTGCTACGTAAAGGGCTCGGATAAGATTTTGGCGGCGGTAGAAAAGGAACTTAGAATTTCCTGCGGGGAATGTACTCCCGACGGCAGGTTCTCTATCGACAGCTGTCGTTGCGTAGGCGCTTGCGGACTTGCACCCGTAATGATTGTCGACGACGACGTATACGGCAAAATGACTCCCGAGCAGGTTCACGCCGTTCTGGAAAAATATATGCAGGATTAAGGGGGCAAGAGATGACCGTTAAAGAATTAGAAGCAAGGGCGGCAAAAAAGGCTGACCTTGTAAAGGTAAGAAGGATAATAAGGGAACAGGCTGAAAAGCTTGCTCAGACCACCGAATACAGAAAACAGATTTTAGTCTGCGGCGGTACGGGCTGTACTTCTTCGCAGTCGCTTAAGGTTATCGAACAGCTTGAAGCAAGCTTTAAGGAGCTTGGCATAGACGACGTGTTAATCGTTAAGACGGGTTGTTTCGGTCTGTGTGCGCTCGGTCCTATTATGATAGTATACCCCGAAGGCGCGTTCTATTCGCAGATGACGCCCGAGCACGCAAAGACCGTTGCCGAAAAACACCTTGTAAAGGGCGGCGAAGTCGTTAAAGAGCTGTTATACGAAGGCACGGTACACGAAGACGGAAGCATAATTCCATTTGCGGAAATTCCCTTCTATAAGCACCAAGTGAGAATTGCCCTTCGTAACTGCGGCGTAATCGCGGCGGAAGATATCGACGAAGCGTTGGCGGCAGGCGACTATGCGGCTTTAAAGAAGGCGCTCTTTGAAATGACGCCCGACGAAGTCGTTGCCACGGTCAAGGCGTCCGGCTTAAGGGGCAGGGGCGGCGCAGGCTTCCCCACGGGCTTAAAGTGGCAGTTCACTAAAGAAGCGGTAGGCGACGTTAAATACGTCTGCTGTAACGCCGACGAAGGCGACCCCGGTGCGTTTATGGACAGGTCGGTGCTCGAAGGCGACCCCCACACCGTGTTAGAAGCAATGGCTATTGCAGGCTATGCGGTAGGCGCACACGAAGGCTATATCTACGTTCGTGCTGAATACCCCATCGCCGTGCAAAGGCTTAACATAGCAATCGCTCAGGCAAGAGAAGCAGGGCTTTTGGGTAAGGACATTTTAGGAAGCGGTTTCGACTTCGATGTATTTGTACGTTTAGGCGCAGGCGCATTCGTCTGCGGCGAAGAAACCGCGCTTATGACTTCTATCGAAGGGCACAGGGGCGAACCCCGTCCCCGTCCGCCTTTCTCGGCACAGTGCGGTCTTTTCTCTAAGCCCACCGTATTAAACAACGTTGAAACCTGGGCAAATATCAACCCCATAATTATGAACGGCGCCGAGTGGTTCTCGTCTATCGGTACGGAAAAGAGCAAGGGTACTAAGGTCTTTGCGCTCGGCGGAAAAATTCACAACGTCGGTCTTGTGGAAGTGCCTATGGGTACTACGCTCGGCACGATAGTTAACGAAATCGGCGGCGGCATACCCGACGGCAAGAAGTTCAAAGCAGCACAGACGGGCGGACCTTCCGGCGGCTGTATCCCTGCAAAGTACATAGATATTCCTATGGACTTCGATAATCTCGTTTCAATCGGCTCTATGATGGGTTCGGGCGGTCTTATCGTTATGGACGAAGATACCTGTATGGTAGATATTGCAAAGTTCTACTTAGAGTTCACCGCCGACGAGAGCTGCGGCAAATGTACCCCTTGCAGAATAGGTACTAAGCGTATGCTTCAGCTCTTGACCAAGATTACCGAAGGCAACGGCGAGATGGAAGATTTGGAAAAGATTAAGGAAATCGCCGCCCATATGAAGTCGTCGTCGCTGTGTGCGCTCGGTCAGTCTGCGCCCAACCCCATACTTTCGACCTTAGCTCACTTTGAAGACGAATACGTAGCGCATATTCAGGATAAGCATTGCCCTGCAGGCGTATGCAAGTCGCTTATGAACTACTATATCAATCCCGACAAGTGCCGCGGCTGTACGCTCTGCGCGCGCAACTGCCCTGTAAACGCAATTTCAGGCGTGGTCAAGAGCGCGCACGATATCGACGTTAAAAAGTGTATCAAGTGCGGACAATGTATTGCGCATTGTAAGTTCAATGCAATCGAGAAAAGGTAAAAGGGGGATATATGATGGTTAATTTAAAAATCAACGGCATAGCGGTAAGCGTGCCTGAAGGTTCAACTATTTTACAGGCGGCAAAGCTCGCCAACGTGCGTATTCCCACCCTTTGCTATTTAAAGGAAGTGCAATGCGCAGGCTCGTGCCGTATGTGCCTTGTCGAAGCTACGGGCGCAAGGGGCTTGGTTGCCGCCTGCGTGTACCCCGTTTCGGAAGGTATGGAAGTCAGGACGAATACGCCTAAGGTGCGCAAGTCGAGAAAGACTTCGTTAGAGCTTTTGCTCTCAACCCACAAGAAAAAGTGCTTATCCTGCGTTCGCTCTATGAACTGCGAATTGCAGAAACTCGCACTTGAATATAACGCGGAAGAAGATAAATTCGGCACCGACCACTACGACAGACCTATCGACGATTTATCGCCTTCGGTAGTAAGGGACAATTCAAAATGTATTATGTGTACCCGTTGCGTTGCGGCTTGCGAAAAGCAGACAATCGGCGCAATCGGACCTAAAAACAGGGGCTACGCAAAGATTATCGGTTCACCTTTCGACGTGTCGCTCGCACATACTCCCTGCGTAAATTGCGGTCAGTGCATAGTTGCCTGCCCCGTCGGCGCACTCTATGAAAAGAGCAGTATTGCAGACGTCTGGGGTGCAATCGTGGACGAGAGCAAGAAGGTGGTATTCTTCACCGCGCCTTCCGTAAGGGCAACCTTGGGCGAAGCGTTCGGACTGCCCGTAGGCACTAACGTGGAAGGCAAGATGGTTACTGCAATCAAACAGCTTGGCGACGTAGAGTGCTTTAATATGGACACCACCGCCGACCTTACCATTATGGAAGAAGCTAACGAGCTTATTGAAAGGGTTAAGACGGGCGGAACGATTCCCATGTTCACGAGCTGCTGCCCCGGCTGGATAAAGTTCTGCGAGCATTACTATCCCGAATTTTTACCTAATCTCTCTTCCTGCAAGTCACCGCAGGAGATGTTCTCGGCGCTTCTTAAGACCTACTACTGCCAGAAAAACGGCATTAAGCCCGAAGATTTGTACGTTGTTTCGGTTATTCCCTGCACGGCGAAGAAGTTCGAGCTTACCCGTGACGAGCTCGGTCATTACACCGACGCCTGCATAACCACCAGGGAACTTGCAAAGATGATTAAGGAGGCGGGTATCGACTTCGTAAATCTCCCCGATTCCGAATACGACGACCCGTTCGGTATAGCTTCGGGCGCAGGCGCAATCTTCGGTGCGACGGGCGGCGTTATGGAAGCGGCGTTAAGGACTGCGGCTAAAGTGCTCGGCGATGAAGACGAGCCCATCGTCTTTAACGAAGTGCGTGGCACGCAGGGCGTTAAGGAAGCTATGTTCACCCTTGGCGGCGTGCGCGTAAGCGTGGCAATTGCAAGCGGTCTCGGCAATGCGCGCAAGATTTTGGAAGATATCAAGAGCGGCAGAAAGAACTATACCTTCGTAGAAGTTATGGCTTGCCCCGGCGGTTGCATAAACGGCGGCGGTCAGCCCTACGTCCACGACGAAGTGCGCAACAACGTCGACTTAAAGGCAATTCGCGCACAGGCATTGTACGACTACGATTCGGACAGCAAACAGCGTTGCTCTCACGAGAATGCAACCGTGACCAAGCTTTACGAAGAGTTCTTCGGTTCGCCCAACTCGCACAAGGCGCACGAGTTGTTGCATAC
>CAMAHZ010000120.1 GCA_945834965.1 uncultured Clostridia bacterium
AACGAATACTTTACGGATTTTTTTCCTTATAAAATTTTTAACGGCTCAACCGATTGCGGTTGAGCCGTTAAATTATAATGTGATTTTTTTAGTCGATTTGTGCCGGTTTAGAGAAGAGATAGCCTTGAGAATAGTCTACCTTATTACGCTTTAAAATGCGTTGGATACTTTCGTTTTCCACGAATTCGGCAATGACCTTCTTATCTCTCGTATTCGCCCAGGAAGAAATCATATTGATAAAATCCCTGCAGGAAGGGTCGGAGTTGGCGTCTCTTACGATTTCGCCCGTAATTTTAATAAAGTCCAAATCAATCCTTAAAACGTGCATTAAGTTGCTGTAACCGGAGCCAAAGTCGTCTACCGCAATCTTTGCGCCTAATTTGTGGATTTTATTGGTAAAGGTCCTTAAGTAGGCGTAGTCGGTTATAGCTTCGCTTTCTACTATTTCAAAGATAATCTTTTCGGGGCACTCGCTCTTTTTAAGCTTGTCAAAGATAATGTTTAAAGTGCTTTGGTTATAGATATCGCTCGTGTTCAAATTTATCGTCACGTCAAAGGGGTGCTTAGGCGCGTCGTCCAAAACCTTTTCAATCATCATCTGCGACAGTCTGTCGTACAGCTTGTACTCCTTAGCTACGGGCAAGAAGTCGCCGGGCATATAAATTTTGCCGTCCTTGTCGGCAATACGCATAAGCGATTCGTATATTTCAATCTCGTGCGTCTTGTTGTTCATTATGCCCTGATAGAAGGGTATAACCCGCTTGTAAGAAATGGCGTCGTTTATAACCTGCAACAGGTACATTTCCTTTTTAAAGTCGTTATCGTCGTCGTCGCTGTTAATAAGCAAATCGCCGTTGCCCTTGTGTAGGTTTACGTACGTAAGCTCTACCTTGTTTAAAAGGTCGTCCTCGCCAAAGACTATGCTCATTTCGTATATGGGCTGATAGCTCTTGTGCTTGATTTTGTCAAGCTCGGCTTTCAGCTTTTTCATATCGGAAACGAAATCGTCTTTATCGGGCGTGTTTGCGGCAATCAAAACGGAAAGCTCGCCGTAGCGGTATACGCCGTACTCCGCCCCGAAAAGTTGCTTACAGCCGTTTGCGGCGGTCGTTACGTAGGAAGAGTAGACGTCCTTATTCAAAAACACCCTGATAACGTTTTCATTCTTTAACGAAAGCAGGCAGAGTGCGTTAAAGGAAATATTTTTAGCGTCGTATACGTACTTTGCAAGGTTGGCAAGCCCCGTTTCCTGGTCGGTTACCATCTGCTCGGCAAGTTGTTGCTTGCTCTCGGAAATCTCGTTTTTAAGTTCGGAATTAGCCGTGCTGAAAAGGTAGGTTACCAAGGGCAGGTTGTCAAACTGCAACGCGGCGTCGTCCTGAAGGGTTGATAAATTCAAGTTGACAGTTGCGTTAGGGTCTTCGGATAGGGTTGCGACCGTGAACGCCGAGTTTGAGTAGCGGCACGCCGTACCGTCGTAAATTAGCTCGCCTGCCAAAAACGCACCCGAAACGACGGTGGACGTAAAGGCGTTCAATTCCCATTTAGCGCAGTTGTGCAACACGAAACGTCGGGTTAAACAACTGTACGCAAACAGCGCTTCCGCAGGGGAATTGCTTATCTTTTCGCAGAACGGACCAAGCTCTTTAGCCGTGCTGGTGGGGTCGATATACCCTGCGGTTAAATAGTCGTTTTCCTTAACTTCGTCAAACACGAACAAATCGCCGCCCAAAGGCTCGCCCGTCAAGGCGTCGTAATCGTAGTTTAAGTTCAAGCCTAAATTTTCAAACTTCTTGTTTACGAGCGGTAGGGCGTGAATGATGTTTTTGTCTTTCTTTAAGTACTCTTCGCCGACGAGATGGTTAAACCATTGCTTTGCGGGCTGAGAGTCTATTTCAATAAGCCTATGCCCTTTGGACTTTGTTACTCTGTAGGTGCGTCCCACCGATTTAATGCCCGTAATCGCCGCCTGATTATGTATTAAAAGTTTGCCATTAAGCTTTGCTACTACTATAAAATCTTCTGCAATAAAGCCGTTATGCACGATATATGCAGGGTCTTTAGCTAAATCGTCGGTTACCGAGTACGCGCCGCCGCCTATCATTTTGAAGTTAATACAGCGCTTGTTCATCTCTTCTACGAGCTGAGAAACGTAGGGGTAGACGGGGGAATAGTAGGTGAACAAAAAGCTGTCGCTTGCGCCGCCTAAAAAGTATAAAACGTCGTCCGCAACCTTTTGGGGGGAGCGGTAACCGTTTTCGTCCTTTAACCGTACGGAAGTGGTCTTAACGTCCGTGTCGTATAAGTCGATTATGGTGATAAGCGTTTTCTTTGTTAGGCTTTCACCCTTGTAGATAATGCCGCCTACGCTGCACCCCACGATTTCCGCTTTGGGTAAAATAGCGTTAAGCTCTTTCAAAAGGGGCGCAACTTCATCCTTAGATAAGTCGTCCGTATGGACGATAATCAAGTGTTTCTTCGTGGCAACAATTTGGTTGTGCTTTACAAAGGATTTAAGGTTTTTTAAATTGTTGTATAACAGGCTGTATACTCTCATTTTATCACCCTCGTGCCTGACCGAAAATTTTCATGGCACTTATTACATAAGTATACTCTTCAGTTTACAATTTGTAAATACAAAAATTATAAAAAATGAAAGAAATTTACAAAAAATTTTAATTATTAACGCATTGCACGGTGTAAAAGTTCCTTGACAACAGTACTCAAAGGGCGGTAAACTAAATTTGCTTGCAGGTTTACTTACCTGATAAATTTTCCAAAGGGTGGTTTTATGACCAAAAAAGTTGTAAAAAATATAGCTCTTGCGCTTGCTTCGGTGATTATTCTGGCGATACTCGTTTTGGTTGGTTACGTTATCTACGTCGCAGTGCAGTATTACAGAATTGACGACGGTACGTCTTTAACTACGGCTAACAATCAGTCTGTAAACGTCGCCACGGGGAGCGAGTATTCAATCGTTTCCTATAACGTGGGCTTTGGTGCGTATTCGCCCGAATACACGTTCTTTATGGACGAAGGCGTTATGTTGGACGGCACTTTAACTTGCGGAAAAAATGCAAAGGGACTTAATAAGGCGGACGTGGAAAAAAACCTGCTCGGTCAGGTTGCAACCTTGAGTGAGTTGAACGCCGACTTCTGCCTTCTGCAGGAAGCGGACGAGAACTCGCATAGAAGTTATAATATCAATATGGTGGAAAGGTTCTCTCAAGAGCTTTCGGGGTATTCTTCAACCTATGCCGTAAACTTCCACACGGCAAATTTGTTCTATCCGTTCAATGACCCTATCGGTATAATCAACAGCGGAATTTTAACGCTTTCACGCTTTAATATAAGTGGTGCCGTACGCCGTTCCTTCCCCGTCACTACTAACTTTATCGATAAGCTTTTCGATTTGGACAGGTGCTTTTCGGTGCATTATTTGCCCGTGGAAGGAAGTAGTAAAAACTTAGTTTTAATAAACGTACATATGTCTGCGTACGACGAAGGCGGTAAAATCAGGGCGCAGCAGCTTGAAATGCTTAATTCTGCGTTGAGTGCGGAATATGCTTTAGGCAACTACGTTATTGCAGGCGGCGATTTCAACCATTGCCTGATTGCCGACCACTTCGAAAGCGCCGAAAAGGCTCTGTCCCATTACCCTACGGGGCAACGCATACCTGAATGGGTAAAGGGTTCTATTCTGCATGGCGGCGAGCTTGCTTCAGGGTTTAAAGTGGTGGCGTCTAAGGACGGCGCGGCAACCTGCAGGGGCGCGGATATGCCCTACGAAAAGGGGGTTAATTACGAAACGGTTATCGACGGCTTTATCGTGTCGGACAATATCGAAGTTAAGTCGGAAGAGACTATCGACACCGCCTACGCCTACAGCGACCACAACCCCGTAAAAATGACGTTTAAGTTAAAGTAGGGGTGGAATATTCGCCACGCCTGAAACTGCCTGGCAAAATTATGGTCAAATAGTGCACCGTAAGGAATTACTTCGTGCTTCGCACTCGTGCCACCGCATTGATTGACAGGGCTCCCACAAAAGATTTGGTTTAGCAAAGATTTTGTGGGAAGAGGAGACGCAACTTAAGCAAAAGTTACCGTTTGTGTCTTGCAAACGGTTTAAAGCGAAGTTTGCGTCGACGAGCGAGCGGGCAAACCTGCGGTTTGCTACGCAACTCGATT
>CAMAHZ010000121.1 GCA_945834965.1 uncultured Clostridia bacterium
TCGGGTTGAGTTTCGCCGCCTTGCTCTGGGTTTTCGGGTTTTGTTTCACCGCCACCGACTTCGCCGGATTCTACACCGTTATCAGGTTTTTTATCGCCGTTATTCGTACAACCGAAAATGCCGAATGCGAGCGACGACGCAAGCACCACCGACAGCGCAATTTTAAAAATCTTTCTCATTTTTCCACCACTTATCATCGTTACGCATATGTTATCACTTACACCCATAAAAGTCAATAGTTGCGGCGATACGCATTTATTTTTTCGCACATATGCGCCGCCTATCCGTCATCGCGAGAAGTGACTGAATGGAACGCCGTGACAATCTCATATGCTCTTTCACGGTTGGGGTTGAGTGTGACCGTCATTGCGAGACGGACGAAACTTAAGTTGCGGACGGCGTGGCAATCTCATAGATAAAGGGCGGAAACTCGGCTTCGCCCCTTGGGGAGAAGCTGTCACGTTTACGTGACTGATGCGGGGTATTTTTTTGACAGCATAATTTAAAATATCAAACTCTTCAGTCCCTACGGGACAGCTTCCCTATTGCGTCGCCGCAAACTGCGATTAAAGCAATTTGTCTAAAGCCAAATTGCAACTTTTCTTCGTTACGGCTCCTTTTCCCACAAAACTTTTTACAAAATTTTTGTGGAAGCCCTATGTGGAAAGCAAGGGGAAGTCCGCCCTTAAGAGTTTGGGATTGCTTCGTCGCTATCGCTTCTCGCAATGACGCGGGTAATATTCCACCATATAGGCGCGAAACACAACGCTGAAATGCGAAGTATATATGAAGAACGCTAATTAAAAAAGTTGGCGGTTGCACCGTCAACTTTTTTACCGTTACTGTTTATCAATTTTTGCGCCGTAGATTGACGACACGTCGTTTGAATACTGACTCATACGGGGGCAGGACTTAAGCGAAATCGTGTCCTCGTACTCGGCAAGCTTTTTAGCCTGGTCGCGAGAGAGCTTTTGGGGTACGTCGATTTCCACCGTAACGTACAAAGAACCCGTACCGTTGACCGTCTTTACGCCCTTGCCGCGGATTTGGAAACGCGTTCCGCTTGCCGTTCCTGCAGGTATGGTCAACTCGATAACGTCGTCTATGCCGGGCACTTTAATCTTGCCGCCCGATACCGCCGTAGCAAAGCTTATAGGCACGGTTACGAATAAATCTTTATCCTGTCTCTTTAAAAGCTTATGCGGCTCTATGCGGAAGTAGACGTACAAGTCGCCGCTCTCGCCGCCGTTAGGGGACGCTTGACCGTAGCCACGCTTACGCATTGAGCTGTCGTTGTCTACGCCGGCAGGAATTTGAACGGTGAACACCGTCTGCTTGCGCGTATAGCCAACGCCCTTGCAGTCGGGGCATTTTTCGGTAATCTTCTTACCCGTGCCGTTACATTCTGGGCATGCGCCGACCTGTATGGTGCGCCCGAAAATGGTATCCTGCTGGAATTTCACCCTGCCCGAACCGCCGCACTTCGTACACTTTGAAAACGCCGTACCGTTCTTTGCGCCCGTGCCTGAACAGGACTTACAGGGCTCGTTCCTGAAATAGTTAATCTCTTTTGAACAGCCTTTGATTGCGTCTAAAAACGAAAGGCGGACTGTCTGTTCTATGTCCGCACCGCGGGTGCGTCCGCTCGATTTTGCCGAGCCGCCAAAGCCGCCGAAACCGCCGAACATTGAAGAGAATATGTCTTCAAAGCCGCCCATTCCGCCGCCGCCGCCAAAGCCGCTAAAGCCGCCCATTCCGCCCATATCGGGGTGCTCGAGCTCGTAGTCGTACTGCTTGCGCTTTTCTTCGTCGGAAAGCACGCTGTTCGCTTCGTTAATTTCCTTGAATTTTTCAGCCGCGTCCTTATCGCCCGGATTGAAGTCGGGGTGATATTTTTTTGCAAGCTTTCTATATGCAGATTTAATCTCGTCCTGCGACGCCTTTTTATCTACGCCGAGGACTTCGTAATAATTCTTTTTGTCAGCCATATGACCAAACCCTTATAACCGCGAAAATTGTAGCCGAGAAAACAGGGCTACAATTTGTCGTTCATCTCAATTTATTCTTTATTATGTGTGCTGATTAAATTCGGTATCGTCGCCGCCTACGTCGCCGTTGCCGCTATCCTGCGCACCGCCAGCCTGCTGAGCCTGTTGATACAGCTTGGAAATTACGGGTGCGATATCCTTTTGCAACTTTTCGTTTGCGGATTTAATCCTTTCGTTGTCGCCTGAATTTAACGCTTCTTTAGCTTCTGCCACGGCGTCTTCAAGCACCTTCTTGTCGTCGTCCGAAAGTTTGTCGCCCGCTTCGGAAGAAGTCTTTTCAACACTGTCGATAAGCCCTTCTAACGCATTCTTATTGTCGATTTCTTCCTTACGCTTTTTATCTTCTTCAGCGTACTTTTCAGCGTCCTTTACAGCCTTATCAATCTCTTCTTCGGAAAGGTTGGTAGATGCGGTAATGGTGATGTTGGTGCTCTTACCCGTGCCTAAATCCTTTGCCGTTACGTTTACGATACCGTTTGCGTCCACGTCGAAGGTAACTTCAATCTGGGGTACGCCCCTGGGTGCAGGGGGAATGTCGTTGAGCATAAATCTGCCGAGCGACTTATTGTCGCGTGCAAACTTTCTTTCACCCTGTAATACGTTGATTTCAACGCCGGGCTGGTTATCCGCCGCGGTGGAGAAGATTTGGCTCTTCTTTACGGGGATAGTGGTGTTCCTTTCGATTAAAGGCGTGGATACGCCACCGAGCGTTTCGATGCCGAGCGTTAAGGGCATTACGTCGAGAAGGAGCACGTCCTTAACTTCGCCTGAGAGCACGCCGCCCTGAATTGCCGCACCGATTGCAACGCATTCGTCGGGGTTGATACCCTTGAAAGGCTCTTTACCCGTTACCTGCTTAACCTTTTCAACTACGGCAGGGATACGGGTTGAACCGCCTACTAAGATGACCTTGTCGATATCCGAATAGGTCAAGCCCGCGTCTGCCATAGCCTTTTTCATAGGTTCAACAGTTCTTTCAACAAGGTCAGCGGTGAGATTGTCGAACTTCTGCTTGGTCAAGTCGATATCAAGGTGCTGGGGTGCGCCGTCTACAACCGTAATGAAAGGAAGGTTGATGTTGGTCGAGCTCATACCCGAAAGCTCTATCTTAGCCTTTTCTGCAGCTTCCTTAAGTCTCTGCATTGCCATCTTATCCTTAGAAAGGTCAACGCCCGTGTCCTTCTTGAAGGTTTCTACCATATAGTCGATAATCTTGTTATCGAAGTCGTCGCCGCCAAGGTGCGTATCGCCGTTGGTAGCCTTAACTTCAAACACGCCGTCGGAAATTTCCAAAATGGAAACGTCGAACGTGCCGCCGCCAAGGTCGTAAATCATAACCTTCTGAGCCTTATCCTGCTTGTCAAGGCCGTAAGCCAAAGCCGCCGCGGTGGGTTCGTTGATAATTCTCAAAACGTTCAAGCCTGCGATTTTGCCTGCGTCCTTGGTTGCCTGACGCTGAGAGTCGTTGAAGTATGCAGGGCAGGTGATGACCGCGTCGGTTACCTTGCTGCCAAGGTAGCTCTCCGCGTCCGCCTTAAGCTTGGTCAAAATCATAGCGGAGATTTCCTGAGGGGAATATCCGTTTTCGATATTAACCTTATAAGCTTCGCCCATATGTCTCTTTATTGAAATAACCGTCTTGTCGGGCTGAGCTACTGCAAGTCTCTTTGCCGCCTGACCGACTATACGGCTGCCGTCCTGCTTGAATGAAACTACCGAAGGGGTAGTTCTTGAACCTTCGCTGTTAGCGATTACGACGGGTTCGCCGCCTTCCATAACCGCCACGCAGGAGTTAGTAGTACCTAAGTCAATTCCTATTACCTTTCCCATAAATTCACCTCGTATATTTATCTTGATATTTTTTGCTAATTAATGTTGTTCGCTTTATATTCTAAAGCCCATTCTCTTCAGAGATACGAGCAAGAGCAGGAGCCTGCGGCTTTGGCGACGGGAGTTTACAATGAAGTAAATGACCGAGCCAAAACGTAAAGGCGACGAACTATTGCGACGTATATATGAAGAGAAACTATACCGTTACGGAGACTTGGGCAAATCGTATAACCTTTCCGTCTCTTCTGTAACCCTTTTTAAGAACGTTTTTAACTACGCCTGCACTCTCGCCGTCTTCACAGGGGA
>CAMAHZ010000122.1 GCA_945834965.1 uncultured Clostridia bacterium
TGTCTTGTGTCCTTTCAGAAGTTTATCCGTCATAAGTTCTATATCGTCTTCCTTGCATAGGTAAACCTGCCTGCGGTTTTCGGAAACGTAGTTTAAATAATCAACTCCTTTATTGCACGAAGGGAGTATGGTCAGGCAACTTGCGGCAAGGGCTAAGCAGCATATACCGCCCATAAAAATTTTTTTCATATTTAAAATGTATTTAGGCAAAAGTAATAATATGATAAAGTATTTCAAACAGTTGATTTTTTTTTGAGATAATGATAAAATGTATAAAATATTATCTTAAAGTATTCAGGGTTGTTTTTAGTGCAGAAGCTTGTCGTTAAAACGGCGGTAAAAACCGTCTTAATTCTATTAGGAATAATAATTGCCGCTTTTGCAATTTTTAACTTTGCCTTTCCACAACATATGGCAACGGCTATGGAAGCTTTAGGTAATTACAATATGGCTGTAAAGTACGCAAACCTTCGCTATACGTACACGGGCGATTGCTTTGATTTGGCTCGTTGCTATGACGACAGCGTGCTTTCAGGCGAAAACGAAAATATCATTTTATACGCCGAAAAGCTTTTGGCGGATAAAGATTACGAAAGGGTCTGTGCGGAGCGCAACGGTATATACAACGATATGTATGCCGACCAGTTCGGCTTTAATTTCGACTACGATTTAAGGGTTCGTTCCACGACTTCGGTTGCCTATTACAGTCAGGCTATAAAAATGGAGGGGGATGACAGGTCAACCTACACGCAAAAGGCAATTAACTTTGCGCTTGACGCCAACGGTAACGACCGTTTTCCCTACGGCAATTCGTTAATGACCTTATCGATTAAAATAGCCAACAATAACGATTTGGCTGCCGCAGAACTTATGCTCGTTGCGTTAGACGGCATAACCCCGACCGATGAAGAAGAAAAGGGCGACCTAATGTACTTTAAAAACAAGTTAAGGGGCGTAACGGTCGGTCAATAATTTTATTTAGAAAAAAATACAACCAAAGTTTAAGATATAAAATAGGAGATACAAAAATGAGTAAAATCGTAAAAGAGGCTCTTACTTTCGACGACGTGCTTTTAATTCCTTCCGCATCCGAAGTCGTGCCTGCAACTGCAGACTTGCGCACTACGCTTTGCGAAGGTATTAATCTCAACGTACCGCTTTTATCGGCTGCAATGGATACCGTAACCGAAAACCGCCTTGCAATTGCAATCGCAAGGGAGGGCGGCTTGGGCATTATCCACAAGAATATGTCCATAGAAGAGCAGGCGTTGCAGGTCGACAAGGTTAAAAGAAGTGAACACGGCGTTATCACCGACCCCTTCTTTTTAACCCCCGACGAGCCCGTTTCCGCAGCACAGGCGTTAATGGAAAAGTATCGCATTTCGGGCGTACCCATCACGAAGAACGGCAAGCTCGTAGGTATTTTAACCAACCGCGACCTGCGCTTTGAAACCGATTTTAATCAGCCTATCTCGGCAATAATGACAAAGGAAAACCTTGTCACCGCCCCCGAAGGCACTTCCTTAGAAGAAGCGCAGAAGATTTTAGGCAAGCACCGTATTGAAAAATTGCCTATAGTCGATAAGGACGGCAACTTAAAGGGTCTTATCACCATTAAGGATATCGAAAAATCAATTCAGTATCCCAACCGTGCAACCGACAAAAAGGGCAGGCTCTTAGTCGGCGCGGCAGTCGGCGCAACGGTAGATATGCTCGACAGAATTCAGGCACTCGTAGACAGCCACGTCGATATTATCGTGCTCGACTCAGCTCACGGTCATTCAAAGAATATTATCAACCACGTTGAAAAGGCTAAAAAGGCATTCCCCAACCTTCCTTTAGTCGCAGGTAACGTAGTTACCGCTTCTGCTACTCACGACTTAATGAGCGCAGGCGCAGACGTCGTTAAGGTAGGTATAGGTCCCGGCTCTATTTGCACCACTCGTATCGTAGCAGGTATAGGTATGCCCCAGCTCACCGCAGTAATGGACTGCGCAGAAGAAGCGGACAAGCTCGGTAAGCGTGTAATCGCCGACGGCGGTATCAAGTACTCAGGCGATATCGTAAAGGCAATCGCGGCAGGCGGCAGTGCAGTTATGCTCGGTTCGCTCTTTGCAGGCACTACCGAAGCCCCCGGCGAGCTTGAAATTTATCAGGGCAGAAGCTTCAAGTCCTATCGCGGTATGGGTTCGCTTCCCGCAATGGCAAAGGGCGGCAAGGACAGGTACTTCCAGGCGAATGCGAAGAAGTTCGTTCCCGAAGGCGTAGAAGGTCGTGTTCCCTACAGGGGCGCTCTTGCAGACATCATCTTCCAGCTTATGGGCGGCTTGCGCGCAGGTATGGGCTACACGGGTAACGCAACCATAGACGATTTAAGGAAGAACGGTCAGTTCGTTAAGATGACGGCGGCTTCGCTTGCGGAATCTCACCCCCACGATATCTCAATCACGAAAGAAGCGCCCAACTACTCACCTAAAGCATAAAAAAATTTGCGGAGACGTCTGTCTCCGCTAACTTTGTTTTTTAAAAATAATTCACGGAAGTTAAATATGGAACATCAAAAAGTATTAATTCTCGATTTCGGCGGACAGTACAACCAGCTTATCGCGCGCAGAGTGCGTGAACTCAACGTTTTTTGCGACCTGTTGCCCTGCGATATGTCGCTTGAAAAAATCAAGGCGTACAATCCTATCGGCATAATTTTCACGGGCGGACCCAACAGCGTTTACGAAGAAGGCAGCCCCCGTATCGACAAGGGTGTGTTCGAGCTCGGTATTCCCGTACTCGGTATTTGCTACGGCTGTCAACTTATGGCGCACACTCTCGGCGGCGTCGTTGAACACGCCACCACGTCCGAATACGGCAAGGTAGAAGTAGAGTATCTTCCTTCGCTTATCACAAAGGAAATGCCCCAAAATGCCGTCTGCTGGATGAGCCATACGGACAGAATCACCAAGCTTCCCGAAGGGTTTAAAATGATTGCTAAGTCCGACAACTGCCCGTTTGCGGCGTTCGGCGACGAAGAGAAAAAGCTGTACGGCGTGCAGTTCCACCCCGAAGTAAACCACACCTTTATGGGTACGCAGATACTTAAAAACTTCTTATACGAAGTTTGCAAAGCGCAAGGCGACTGGACTATGTCCAACTTCGTCGCAAACCAGATTGCCGCATTAAAGGCAAAAATCGGCGATAAAAAGGTACTGTGCGCAATGTCGGGCGGCGTCGATTCAGCCGTTGCGGCAACCTTAGTTCACAAGGCGGTTGGCGACCAGCTCACCTGCGTATTCGTCGACCACGGACTACTTAGAAAGTACGAAGCGGAAGAAGTTATGTCCGTATTCAAAGACGGGCTGGGAATGAATCTTATCAAAGCTGACGACGGCGAAGAATTCCTCTCTCGTTTAGAAGGCGTGTCCGACCCTGAAAGAAAGAGAAAAATCATAGGCGAACAGTTTATCCGTTCGTTTGAAAAGCAGGCAAAGGCAATCGGTAAGGTTGATTTTCTCGTTCAAGGTACGATATATCCCGACGTAATCGAAAGCGGTAAGGGCAAATCAGCGGTAATTAAAAGCCACCATAACGTAGGCGGACTTCCTTCAGTCGTGGACTTTGAAGAGATTGTCGAACCCTTGAGAGATTTATTCAAGGACGAAGTAAGAAAGGTGGGCTTCGAGCTCGGACTTCCTAAAAACGTCGTTATGCGCCAACCCTTCCCCGGTCCCGGGCTTGCAATAAGAATTATGGGCGAAGTAACCAAGGAAAAGCTTGAAACTCTTCGCGACAGCGACTATATCCTTCGCGACGAGATTGCAAAGGCAGGCTTGGATACCGAGATTTGGCAGTATTTCACCGTAATCACCAACTCTAAGACGGTCGGCGTACAGGGTGACTTCAGGACGTACGAAAACGTCGTTGCAATCCGTGCGGTAACTTCTCTCGACGCAATGACGGCGGACTGGGCAAGAATACCCTACGACGTACTTGAAACCATTTCAACGAGAATCGTCAACGAAGTCAAGCACGTCAACCGTATCGTCTACGATATCACTTCAAAACCCCCTGCAACTATCGAGTGGGAATAA
>CAMAHZ010000123.1 GCA_945834965.1 uncultured Clostridia bacterium
CGGTAAAAAGCAAAACAACTGAATATTTTACAAAATTGCATAAAAATTTTGCGATAATTTAGCGCTAAACTGTTGCAATATTGTAAAAGGCTGTGATATAATGTATTTTGCAGTATTTCGGATAAATGTGTCAAACGTAGAAAAGTTGAAAGGACGTTTGACATACTTTTCCGCGTTTTTGCGTTTTTAGCCCTTTTCGGAATTTAAGCAAATTTCCGCCATAAGGATTAAGCACAAAACGTAAATAGAATGCAGAAAACAATTCCTATTTTCAAACGAAACAACATTCCAAATTCCCGTTTCGTTTGAGAGTACGGCTCGATATATATACAAAATATTTAAAAAATTTCAAGTAAAATTAACGGAGGAAATAAATCGTATGGCACGTATTGCCGGTGTAGATTTACCCAGAGAAAAGAGAATTGAAATCGGTTTGACCTATATATACGGTATAGGTCTTGCAACGTCGAAGAAGATTCTTGCCGATACGGGTGTAAACCCTGATATCCGCGTTAAGGACTTAGACGAAACGACCGTATCCAAGCTCAGAGAGTATATTGACCACAATTTGAGAGTAGAAGGCGAACTTCGCAGCGAAGTATCGCTTAACATTAAAAGACTTATGGAAATTGGCTGCTACAGGGGCATCCGTCACAGAAAGGGGCTTCCTGTAAGGGGTCAGTCTTCCAAGAGAAACGCGAGAACCAGAAAGGGTCCTCGCCGCACGGTAGCCAAGAAGAAGGGCGCAAAGTAAGATAGGAGGACAAGTTTAAGTTATGGCACAAGTAAAAAAGACTACTACCGTATCAAGAAAGCGTAAAGAGCTTAAGAAGGTAGACAAAGGTCAGGTTCATATTCAATCTTCTTTCAACAACACCTTGGTAACCGTAACCGATATGCAGGGTAACGCACTTTCGCAGTCAAGCGCAGGCGCACTCGGCTTTAAGGGTTCAAGAAAGGGTACGCCCTTCGCAGCACAGATGGCTTGCGAAACGGCAGCTAAGGCAGCAAAAGAACACGGACTTCGCAGCGTAGAAGTTTACGTAAAGGGTCCCGGCGCAGGTAGGGAATCTGCAATTAGAGCGCTTGCAAACTGCGAGTTGGAAATCACTTTAATTTCAGACGTATCACCCATCCCTCACAACGGTTGCAGACCGCCTAAGCGTCGTAGAGTATAATAGGAGGACAGGATAAATTATGGCAACTTACAGAGAAGCAAAATGCCGTCTTTGCAGAAGAGAAGGTGGCAAGCTCTTTTTAAAGGGCGACAAATGTTATAACGGCAAATGTCCTTTTGAAAAGCGCCCCGTAGCACCCGGTGCACACGGCGCAGGCAGGAAAAAGATTTCCGAATACGGTCAGCAGCTTAGAGAAAAGCAGAAGGTTAAGCGTATTTACGGCGTTCAGGAAGGTCAGTTCAGGGCATACTATGAACACGCAGACAGAATGAAGGGCATCACCGGTGAAAATATGCTCTCCCTTTTGGAAAGAAGGCTTGACAACGTAATCTACAGAATGGGTATCGGTGTTTCCCGTGCGCAGGCAAGACAGCTTGTAAACCACGGTCACTTTACCGTAAACGGCAAGAAAGTCAATATCCCTTCGTTTATTGTTAAAGTCGGCGACGTTATCGCCGTTAAGGAGAATAAGACCTCTAATAAGTATTTTGAGGCAATCAAGTCTGCAAAGGCAGCAAATCTTCCCAAGTGGTTGGAATTCAACCCCGAAAAGCTTGAAGGCAAAGTAATTGCTCTTCCTGCAAGGGATGATATCGACAGCCAGATTGCTGAACACAGGATTGTCGAATTGTACTCCAAGTAATCATAACAATAAGGAGGTAGTATATGATTGAAATTGATATACCCAAGCTCGAAGTGGTTGAAAGCGAGGACCAGTCTTACGCAAAGGTTGTAGTTGAACCGCTTGAAAAGGGTTTTGGCCTTACGATAGGCAACTGCCTTAGAAGAATTTTGCTTTCCGCACTTCCCGGTGCGGCGGCACAGGGAATCAGGTTTTTGGACGGCTCTGTCAAGCACGAGTTTTCCGCCGTTCCCGGCGTCAAGGAAGACGTTACCGAAATCATACTCAATTTAAAGACGCTTGCAATCAAGACGAAGATTACCGACAAGGACTACGTTAAAGTCGTTCACCTTTACAAGGAAGGTCCTTGCGAAGTTAAGGCAAGCGATATCGAGCAGGACGCCGAAATCGAAATCATCAACGGCGACCAGCACATCTGCACGGTTGACGCAGGCGGCAAAATCGATATGGAAATAACCATCGGCAGAGGCAGGGGTTATAAGGGTGCCGACCATACCAGGACGGAACTTATCGACTATATTCCTATCGATTCCATCTTTACGCCCGTTAAGAAGGTAAACTACAACGTTGAAAATACCAGGGTTGGTCAGAATACCGACTACGATAAGCTCACGCTTGAAGTTTGGACGAACGGTGCGTTCTCTGCAAAGGAAATCATCTCTCTTGCAGCAAAGATTATGCAGGACCACATCAGCTTGTTCGTTGACTTGTCCGATACTATAAGAGATATGGACATCTTAGTCAAGAACGAAGACGACCGCCAGCAGAAGATTTTGGCAATGGCGATTGAAGATATGGATTTATCGGTACGCTCTTACAACTGCTTAAAGCGTGCAAACATACACACGGTCGAAGATTTAACGAAAAAGACCGAAGACGAAATGCTCAAGGTGAGAAACCTTGGCAGAAAGTCGTTGGACGAAGTTATCTTAAAGCTTCAGTCTTACGGACTTTCGTTAGCAAACAAGGAGGATTAACGTTATGCCCACTAAATTGGGAAGAACATCGGAACAAAGAAATGCAATGCTCAGGAATCAGGCTTCTGAACTTTTGTGGTACGGTAAGATTGAAACGACCGCTGCAAAGGCAAAGGCTCTTCAGTCCTACGTTGAAAAAATTATAACCAAAGCGATGAGCGTTTACGACTTAAACGAAGAAACTACCGTTACGGTAAAGGACAGCAAGGGCAAGGACGTATCCAAGAAAGTTATCAAGGATTCACCCAAGAAGCTTGCAGTTCGTAGACGTCTTATGGGTAAACTCCGCGACTTGCAGGAAGTTAAAGGCTTCAACGAAAAGAAGTCTGAGTACAAGGCAAGAACGCAGGATATTCAGCACCCCTTAATGGAAAAGCTTTTCAACGAGATTGCGCCTAAGTATGCACAGCGCAAGGAAGAGCTTGGTCAGGGCGGCGGCTATACCCGCATCTACCTGCTCGGCGCACGTCGCGGCGACAAGTCCGAAATGGCTATTATCGAGCTCGTTTAATAAGCCGTAAGGACTAACAAATTTAAATTCAAACTGCGCAAGGCAACGCCCTGCGCAGTTTTTGCGTGTAACTAAAGCGCCATTTACGTGTAACGAAAACGTTAAAAATTAAATTTTGATAAAAAATTTTTTTCAACGGTATTTGACATATGCGTTATATGTGATATAATAAAGTCATCAAATATAAAGGAGAAAAATGTAATGACTTGGTTTAATAAACAAAGCCGCCTTGTGCAGATTTTATTACTGCTCATCCCCGTAGTTAACTGGATTACCGAAATCGTGGTAAGATGGTCAACCCTTTTCAAGAAGTTCTCTTTGGTAAGACTTCTTATCTGCATCATCGTAACCTTCGGCGGTCTTTTCGTTGGTTGGATTGACCTTATCTGGGTATTATTGTTCAAAAAGCTCTGCTTGCAATAATAACTATTTTTGGCTTAAGCTTGTACTTAAAGAGAAATTTACCGCATAGAATATATCGGTAATAAATATAAAAGGAGAAAAGATAATGGCATTTGATAAATGGTTTAACAGCCAAAGCAGACTTCTTCAGGTTATTCTTCTTATAATCCCCTTCGTTGGTTGGATTGTTGAATTGCTTGTAAGGCTTTCCGTTATGCTCAGAAAGAAGGACGTAGTAAGCATCGTTGTTTTCGTTCTCTTCCTTGTCATCGGTTGGGGCTGGTTCCTTTGCTTAATCGACCTTGTATATCTTGTACTTAAAGGTCACCTTATTTTGGCTTAAGTTAGG
>CAMAHZ010000124.1 GCA_945834965.1 uncultured Clostridia bacterium
GCATAATCGCAAATCCGCCTCGGTAGAGGCGGAAAAAGCGATTAAAAGGAGGTTTTTATATGAGTGTGCGAAAAGGCGACCGCAGCGAGGGAAAGCTGCAAGTGCTTAACAAAGCGCGGGAGCTCAAGAAATACACCCTCGGGCTGATAAAATCGGAGAAACATTTTCCAAAGTCTACACGGTGGATATATGCCTCTCCGATAGTAAACGAAATACGGGAGGCGTGCGTATGTATTCGGCACGCAAACTCCGTATTTGTAACAAACGACGAGGAGTACACATACCGCCGTATGGAGCAAGTCAAGGCGCACGCGCACCTCGACGCGCTTTTAGACCTGGCGGACGACGCATACGACGCGGGCTACATATCGGGAAATCAAGTAGAGTATTGGACGGGATTAATACTCAAAACCGACGACCTCTTGAAATCCTGGATTAAGTCGGATAAAGAAAAATATCAAAAATAAATCATAGGGCGGTTGCTATATTTGCGGTACGGCGCGTAACGCTTGGTTGCGTTCTCCTAACCCGTCCAACGCGAACAACGCGCGCATTGTCAACTCCTCGGGCGAAGTGAACAACAACAATGCGTATAACAGTAACGGCGTAGCCCCCGATTGTGGGATTAGTCAGTATTCAAGTAGTCGAAAGACCAAAGCAGCACAGCTCACACAAGGAGCGACCGTCCTAACTCCGAAAGGAGGAAATATTGCGGGCGACAAAGGTACCTCGCGGGGTAGTCCTTTTATATGCGTCCGCTTTTCTTATGGCATACGAGCAAGTAATTTCCTTTGATAATCTGTATAAAGGCTTAAAAGAGAGCTGCCGTAATATCCGTTGGAAAGATAGTACCATAGGATATGAGGGTAACGCGCTTAAAAATACCTATCGTTTGCGGCAAACGCTGCTTAACGGTACGTACAAAATAGACCGATACCAACATTTCACGATATACGAGCCGAAACGTCGGGACATTGTAGCCACAAGGTTAAAAGACCGACAATTTCAGCGTTCGCTCTGCGACAACGGCTTTTATAAACAGATTACAAAATCCTTTATAACAGATAATTGCGCTTGCCTCAAGGGGCGCGGCGTAGACTATACGCTAAACCGTATGACCGCACATTTGCGGCGGTATTATATTGCGCACGGTTGCGACGGTTGGGTGCTTAAATGTGATATACGGCATTATTTCCAAAGCATACGGCACGACGTAGCAAAGGCGGCAATACGCAAGCGGGTTACAGATACTCAAATTGCGGAGCGGGCTTGTGAAATTGTGGGCTCTTTCGGAAAAATCGGGTTAGGGCTCGGCTCCCAGGTATCGCAGCTTGTAGCTCTCGCCGTCCTGGACGACCTCGACCATTTCATAAAGGAGCGGTTGAGAATAAAGCATTATATCCGATATATGGACGACTTTATTTTAGTACACGAGGACAAAGAGTATTTGCGGCAATGCAAAAAGGAAATCGAGGCGCGCCTATTCGCCCTCGGCTTACAGCTCAACGATAAAACGGCGCTTTACCCATTGCGCCAGGGAGTAAAGCTCCTACAATGGCGGTTTATCGTTACCGATACGGGCGCGATAATCCGCAAAATGGGTAAAAAGAAACAGAGCAAGCAGCGCCGCAAGCTCAAAAAGCTATACGCAAAAGAGCGCCGCGGAGAGTATGCGCCAGGGACGGCGCACGAGTCGCTCGTTTCCTGGCTTGCAAATGCCGCCCGCGGAGATACCTACCACGAGCGGCTCAAAATGATAAATTATTTTAAGAATATGGAGGCTACATACAATGCAAGAGAATATTTATAAAAGACTCGCACAGGCGGAGGCAATGGCAGCGGCGCAGAAAGCGGAAACAATGGAGGTACTGCAAGCGGCATATAAGCGAGCTTGCGAGGAACTCAACGAGGAGGACGCGGCAGCGTTTGCCCGCAAAATCCGCGATAAACTCCTTAACGAAACCGATAGCCGCGTAGCTCTCGACCGCTTTAATATCAGCGTGCCGAGTGGGACTTCTTTTACCGCCTGGCTTTCGTTCTTAAAATCGCTCGGAGAAATTATTACGGGAGCCTGGGCGACATATCGCCAGGAGCTCCGCGACCTCCCCGAACAAGAGGGCTTTCCGTTTAATGTTACTTTTCCCGCCCCTCCCGAGGTTGAGAACGACGGGACAGAGGGCGAGTAATGGGAAATTATAAGCTTATAGAGGAGCTTTGCAGCGTGGCAAGGCTGCAAGCGGATATTATACAAAAGCAAGCCGAGGCTATCGCTCAAGCAGAAATTGCCGAAAGCGTAGCGGCTGACCTTGCCGAAATGAGAAAACAGGCAGCGGACACTCTCGCCCGCTGCGAAAAAGAGCTTTAAGGAGGCGGAGGCTATGTTAGATACGTTTTTATCCTGGCTTATACCGTTTCTTTGCGGCGGTGCCGTAACATTTGCGGGCACTATGCTAATTAAGCTCAAGGCAATTAAAAACGGCTTACAATGCCTTTTGCGAGCTGAAATAATCCGCTCATACGATAAGTATACCGAGCGCGGTTATTGCCCTCTTTATGCAAAAGAGGCACTCACAAGGGCATATAAAGCATATCACGCCCTCGGCGGTAATGACGTAGCGACAGAATTATATCACGATATTATGGAGCTGCCGACAGAGCCGCACAAGGAGCAAATCGAGAAAGGAGGAAAATAATACAATGGAGAAAAAGAAAGTATCGGTTGAAACCGTAGTACGTACTATTGTGCTTGTGGTAACGCTGCTTAACCAGGTTTTAACTATGCTCGGCAAAAACCCGCTGCCCTTTGCAGAGGACGAGCTGTACTCTATGCTCACGGCTGCCGCCACCGTAGCGGCTACGCTTTGGGCTTGGTGGAAAAACAACAGCTTTACCTCGGCAGCTATCCAGGCAGACGAGTATTTAGCAGAGCTCAAAAAGACTAACGACGAAACGGAGAAGTAATTTTATGACAAACAAAGAATTTGCCGCAAAACTTAAAAGCATTGCGACCGACTACAAAACACTTTATGTAATGGGTTGTTTCGGCGCTCCTATGACGGCAGCTAATAAAAAGCGTTATTGTAACAACCACACTTACAACAAGCAAGCGTCCCGTCAAAAAATGATTAACGCAGCCTCTGCCGATACTTTCGGCTTTGATTGCGTTTGCCTTATTAAGGGCGTTTTGTGGGGGTGGAATGGTAACGCCTCAAAAACATACGGCGGAGCGGGTTATGCTGTAAATGGTGTGCCCGATATTGGAGCCGATACAATGATTACGAAATGCTCGGGAATTTCGACCGACTTTTCAAAAATTGAAGTCGGAGAGGCTGTATGGTTAGAGGGGCATATTGGAGTATACATTGGCGACGGGCTCGCGGTGGAGTGTTCGCCAAAATGGGAAAACAAGGTACAAATTACCGCGTGCAACTGCAACAAAAGCGGATATAACCGCCGCAACTGGACGAAACACGGCAAACTCCCGTACATTACCTATGTTAAGGAAAGTACAGCGGCTCCTACGCCGCCCTCTAAAAAGTCCGTTGACGAAATCGCCCGCGAGGTTATCCGCGGAGCCTGGGGCAACGGCGCAGACCGCAAAAACAGGCTTACAGCCGCGGGTTATGATTATAGCGCCGTGCAAAAGCGCGTTAATGAGCTTTGCTCAAACCCTGCAAATTCCACCTCGAAAAAGTCCGTTGACGAAATCGCCCGCGAGGTTATCCGCGGAGCCTGGGGCAACGGCGCAGACCGAAAAAACAGGCTTACAGCCGCGGGTTATGATTATAGCGCCGTGCAGAGCCGTGTAAACGCTCTGCTTAAATAGTCCTCCTTAAATTCACATAGGGAAAGCGGCGGGAGTGAGGGAAACCTCGCCCGCCGCTTTTTCACTTTCCGAAAGGAGCCGAAATATGGCAAACAAATACAATGTAACCTTTGTCAACAAGAGCGACGAGGTAAAGAAAGCTATTGTCGGGCTATCAAAAACGGCATTACGCAGTTCGGGTAAAGTTATTCGTA
>CAMAHZ010000125.1 GCA_945834965.1 uncultured Clostridia bacterium
CTTACATAGACGTAAGTGACCAAGGCGGCGCGGAGCACAACGCAGAAATGCGACGCTTATTTACAAAGCGCAACTAAAAAGCGCCTGACTATACAGTCTCCTTTATTTTGGCAATCGCCGCCGTCCTATTCTCCACCCCCAACTTCAAATAAATTGAGCTGATATAGTTCCTGGAAGTGCCGTCGGTGAGCTTTAAGGCGGAAGCTATCTGGCGGTTTGTAAAACCTTCGGAAAGCATTATGGCAATACCCGCTTCCCTATCCGAAAAGCCGAAAGCCCTTTTAAGCTTAATTTCCCTGTCGCTTGAGACCATAAGCGCGGCGTCGGTAATCTTCTTTGCAATTTTAGAAGGTAGAATCGTATCGCCTGCGTAGGCGTTGCGAATGGCGTCTAAAAGTGCGGTAGAGCCTATGTCCTTTAAAAGATATCCGCAAGCGCCGTTGTTGATTGCAGAGAGAATATAGTCCGAATCGTCGAAAGTCGTTAAAATAATAATCTTGCAATCGGGCAGAACTTCCTTGATTTTTTTGGTTGCCGCAACGCCGTTCATATTCGGCATACGGATATCCATAAGCACCACGTCGGGTCGGTGTGAAATCGCCATTTCCACCGCTTCCGCCCCGTCGCAAGCAACCGCACAGACGCATACGTCGTCCGTCGTTTCAATCACGCTTTTAATTCCTTCCGCCAAAATAATTTGGTCGTCAACGAGCATAACTTTAATCATTGCCTAACTCCTTTTTATCTTCGTCACCGTTTTTAATAATAATTTTAACTTCGCAGCCGTCGTCCTCTTCGCTTTCGACGAGCAGTTTGCCGCCGAAAGACAACGCCTTTTCCCTTATGCCTTTAAGCCCGAAACCTTCCTTAAAGTCTGCAGGAAGTCCGCACCCGTTATCCGAAACGGTCAAAATAACGTTCTCTCCGTCCTGACCGAACTCAACGTAAAACGCCGTAGCGCCGCCGTGGCGAATACCGTTTGCAAGGCACTCTTTTAAGCTGTTTATAATAAAGTGCCGCCTTTCAAAGGAGAGTTCGACGTCGGATATATCCGAACGAATGGTCAAATCCGTGCCGTCCATAGTCTGCGCCAGCACTTCTGCAATTTCCTGCTTGACGGGCTGAGCTCCCTCCCTGCCTGCCAAAAGGTGAACGCTCTCTCGCATCTGCTCTAACGCGCTCTTAGCCTGAATGTTTGCAGAAATTATCTTTGCTTTAGCCGCTTCGGGGTTGGTGTCGATTAAAAGCTTTGCCGCTTCCGTCTGCATTATTACCGCCGTCATAGAGTGACCTGCATTGTCGTGAATGTCCCTTGCAATGCGGTTACGCTCCTGAAATACAGCCGTTTCCGAAAGCTCTTTGTACACCTTTTCAAGCTCTGCCTTGCGCTCGTCGGAAGCCTTTAACGCCGCTCTCATCTTGAGATTAGTGTTATAAAAACCTATTAAAAAGTTTGCAACGATAAAGTGAACGGCAATGACTATTACGCCCACGACCGAACCTGAAACAAGGTCTACTATCTCCCCCGAAACCAGCACCCAGCCGTGACTTATAAGCCAACCTATTACGCAGGTAGACGCAAAGCCTACGCAGCTTATGGCAAATATAATTATCTTCGTGTGGAACACGTCTAAATTCAAGTAAATCTGCGTAAGTATAACGCAGTAGAGCGCGGAAAGGAATATACTGCCCGTTATAGAGTTGATTGCAAGCAGCAGCAAAAAGTCTATGACGTAGATAGCTATTCTACCTGCAAAGGTTATACCTGCGTAAACTTCTACCGCGCACAATATAATAAGCGTTACAAGGCAGGCGGCAAGTGCGATTATAAGCCCCAACTGCGGCTTGACCTTTACGTTTACGAACTGCACGAAAACTACGATTGTAAAGATTACGAGCAGCACCAAAATAAGGCAGTGCAACAGTTTGGTAAAGTTTTTAGTATCGCCGAAAAACTTTTTCTTCTCTTCCATTCTACCCCACCTTAAACCCTGTCGCCGCTGATTTTTTCATGCACGAAATAGCTGTAAAAACCGCCGTCCGCACTTATGCAATAGTCGTACATCTTTACGCTCGCTGCCGTGCAGGCTTCGTGCATGACGCGGGCAAGCTTTTCTTCTTCAGGGCAATCTATAACGCCGCCGTTACAGCGCAGTACGAACGCGCCGTGCGCCTTGATTGCAAGCAGTTTTTTAAGCACGCCGCCCTTAGTGCGCTCTTCGGTGGTCAGCGGTATTATCATTCGTACCCTGCCGTCCTGGTCAACGGCGTAAATTTCTAATAAATCTTGGCAGTTTTGCTTATTTTGGGCGATTACCATTTTGCAGAACTCCGCAGTTGAACGGGCTAAGCCAAAGCTGTACACGCCGTGCACGCGGCTTAAACCTAAACCCAAGACCTTTAGATACTCCGCAACGTTCTCGCCCACGCCTTCAACCTGCATAAGCTCTTCAACGCTTGCGTTTAAAACCCCGTCTATCGTGTGGAATTTATCCAAAAGCAAAGTGGTACAGTCGAACATATCCTTTCGGGGGCAAGCCCTGAACAAAAGGACTTCCAAAAGGTCGTGCACGTACACGTTAGGGGTTTGAACGACCCTTGCTACCGTTCTCTTTCTGTGCCCTGCGCCCATTGTAACCCCCTTGCCGTTTGCGTTTTTTGACCTATACCTTTTAAATACGCAAAAAAACTGCTTTAATTCATTTTACCATAAAAATAAAAAAGAGTATAATATTTTAGTGAAAATACGAAAAAATTTATGAGGTGCTTTATGAACGGTAATTTTGACCAAATCGTTAACGAGCTTTCTACCCTGTTAAAATTCAATTCCGCTCAATCTCAGGCAGAGAAAGGCATGCCCTTCGGCAAGGGCTGTGCAGATTGCTTGAACCACTTTTTATCCCTTGCCGAATCGTTCGGCTTCAGCGTTAAAAATTACGACAACTACGTGGGCGAAGTGTGCTTTGGCGAAGGCAAGGACTTTGCCGTACTCGCCCATTTAGACGTGGTGCCTGCCGGGTCAGGTTGGTCGCACGACCCCTTCGGCGGCGAGATTGACACCGCAAACCAAAAGATTTGGGGCAGGGGCGCAATGGACGATAAAGGTCCTGCCCTTATCGCGCTGTACGCAATGAAGGCGTTAAAAGAAGAAGGCTTTAAGCCTAAGCGCACGATAAAGCTTATTTTAGGCTGCAACGAAGAGACGGGTTGGGCTTGCATAGACCACTACAACAAGGTGGCGGTTATGCCCGAAGAAGGCATTTCGCCCGACGCAGACTTCCCCGTTATCTACGCAGAAAAGGGCATACTGCACGTTAAACTTGCGTTCAACGCCGCTCACGCACCCTTTACGGGGCTTATCGGCGGAGACAGGGCGAATATGGTCTGCGACTACTGCGAAGCTTTAGCACCCGAAAAGGCAGGGCTTTTAGAGCAGTTAAACCTGCAATATTCGGGGGGCAAAGTCATCTCTCGCGGCAAAAGCGCACACGGCTCCACCCCCGATAAGGGCGTGAACGCCATTAAGAATATGCTTGACTACCTTGGACTTGACGAGATGAAAAGGCTGCTCTTTGCAGACGGGTTCGGCTTTGCAAGCTTTGAGGACGAGACGGGTAAGCTAACCTTATCCCCCAACCTTATCGAACAAAAAGACGGCAAAATTTTCGTGACCTGCGATATCCGCTACCCTGCCACCTATTCGGCAGAGAGCGTGCTTGCGCAGTTTGAAAAGGTGGGCGTTGAATATACCGTAGAACACGCTCAAGCCCCCCTTTACAACGATATCAACTCGCCTATGATTCAAACGCTTTGCGGCGTCTATAACGAAGTGACGGGCAAAAACGTTCGCCCCGTTGCAATCGGCGGCGGTACGTACGCAAGGGCTTTAAAGTTCGGTGCGGCGTTTGGACCCGAAGAAGACGGCGAAGAAAGCACTATCCATCAGGCGAACGAATATATCACCTTTGAAAAGATTGAAAAGTGCTTTAAAATCTACAAACTCGC
>CAMAHZ010000126.1 GCA_945834965.1 uncultured Clostridia bacterium
CAAGCGATTAGCAATTAAGATACCCCGCCGTGGTCGCACCACCACGAAGAAAGGACGGAGCCTTTCGCTCCGCCCCTTCCCCTTTCTATGAGAGAGCAGTGTGTGCTAATTAAAGTATACGGCGATATGCGCCTGTGCGTGCATAATAAATTTTTGCTTGGTTCGGCACATATGCCGTAAATACAAGTTTTATTATACACCCCTTATCACAACTTACTTGTCGTTGTCAAGTGCGTCCACACCCGTTTCGCCCGTACGAATTCTCATAACGTTTTCTACGTCGGTTACGAATATCTTACCTGCACCGACCTTGCCGTCGTTTAATACCTTTTCGGCTACCGCAACGACCAGCTTAGGGTCTACGGTTGAAACAACTATGTCAACCTGAACCTTAGGAAGAAGGTGCATAGTCGTCTTAACGCCCCTGTACTGACCGGTCTTGCCTGCCTGTACGCCGCAACCCATTACGTTGGAAACGGTCATACCCGTTACGCCGATTTTTGACATTGCGTCTTTCAAGGTTAAGAACTTTTCCTGATTAGTTATAACGGTAACCTTGGTGTACTTGCCTGCGCCTGCCGCTGCGTTTAAAGTGATATCTGCAGGTTGGATACCGGTTACGTCGATTTCAGGTGCTTCGCCGTCGTAGGAAGGAATGGTGGGCATAAAGTCTGCATATGCGGAAGGCAGACCGTGTTCGCACATATCCAAGCCGTTGATTTCTTCTTCTGCGGCACATCTTAAACCGTTCCAGCCCTTTACCTTAGCTACCTTGATAGCGGCTATAGGGTTGCACTTAAACTTAATCATAACGGGAACGTACTTCATAAGGAAGAAGATAATCGTCATGCACGTTGCCGTCCAAGCGAGAATTGAAAGAATACCGGCTGTTTGGATACCGAGAAGGTAGCCGTTGCCGCCGTAGAAGAGACCAAGTTCGCTTTCGGTTAAGGCTGCCGCGCCGTCCTGATAGTTATGGCAAGCGAACAAGCCTACTGCCAAGGTACCCCAGATACCGTTTGCAAAGTGAACGCCGACTGCACCGACGGGGTCGTCGATATGTAACTTCTTATCGAGCACTTCGCAGACGACTACAACTAAGATACCTGCAACTAAGCCGATGAAGAATGCGCCGACCGCACTTACGATATGGCAACCTGCGGTTATGCCTACGAGACCTGCAAGCGACGCGTTAAGACACATACCAACGTCGGGCTTCTTATTCTTTATCCAAGTGAACGCCAAAGCGGCTACGGTTGCAACTGCGGGTGCGATAGTCGTGTTGACGAAGATTACCGCAAGCGATTCCATAGACGTTGCAGCAGCGCCGTTGAAACCGTACCAGCCGAACCAAAGAATGAATACGCCCAACGCGCCAAGGGTGATTGAGTGACCCTGAATTGCGTTTACCTTTACAACCTTGCCCTTTTCGTCGCGTTCGTACTTGCCGATACGGGGACCTAAGAACATTGCGCCGATTAATGCGGCAACGCCGCCTACCGAGTGAATTGCGGCAGAGCCTGCGAAGTCTACGAAACCCTTGCCCGTAAGCCAAGCGTTCTGACCGATGCCCCATACCCAACCTGCTTCGATGGGGTATACGACCAAGGAAATCAACGCCGAGTAGACGCAGTAGGAAATAAATCTCGTCCTTTCTGCCATAGCGCCGGAAACGATGGTTGCAGCCGTTGCGCAGAACACAAGGTTAAACACGAACGCGCTTGCAAGCCCGTTCTCGTTAGCGATAAACGCTTCCCAGTTGCCGATTATGTCCCAGCAGGGCAAACCGCAGAATTTACTTGCGGCGTCTACGCCCATAAGTAGACCGAAGCCTAAGAACATAAATACGACCGTACCGATACAGAAGTCCATCAGGTTTTTCATTATAATGTTGCCTGCGTTCTTTGCACGGGTAAAGCCTGTTTCTACCATTGCGAAACCCGCCTGCATAAAGAAGACGAGAGCCGCACCTATCAGAAACCAAATTCCGAAACCCATAAAAAATACCTCTCTTTATTCGTCCGCCATAAATCGGAAGACGTTATTTACTTGACCCAGCCTTTCCCCTACGCAACCCACAGGCGAGCTTAGCTCAACCTGTGGGAAAACGTGAAGTGGAGAAAATGAAAACTTGACACACGGTTGCTTTGATAAAAACTACCGTCGGCTAATTTCGGTTTGATTATAATTTCCTGCCTGCAAAAAAGTCAATTAAAAGCTTAAAAAGGGCGGTATTGCCATTTTTAAGATAAAGTATAACTACAGCTTATAGTTATTTGCCGACTTGATTTATTATGCCTACTCAACGAAAAACGGCAGAGAATTAAAAATTCCCTGCCGATTACAAATTATATATTCGTTATATTGTTAAGTTTACGGTTGTCTTTTTAAGCCCTTTACCGCGCCTATATCCGGGATAGCACCCCATATATTAAGGTAGTAATCGTACTTGCCAAAATTTGCCGTGTTATCCCCTGAAACAATGCAAGGCGAGCCGTTAGTAGGCACATATTCGCCGTCTAACAGCGGATTGCCGTATTTATTCGTGCCGCCGTACAGGGCGTTGAAAGCGTTAAAACCTGTGATTGTATTACCGCAAATTTCAAACTGCACGTCTCCCCCGTCGCTGCCCGAAACGTAGAAAAGGTTGTTTTTAAATTCCAGATTTTTGGTGTACGCTTCGCCGAAGTCGCAGCTTATAAGCGTTTTACCCGTTTGCGCACTAATTACGTTATTTTTAAAGCTTATTCCGTCTACCTTTGCGATTATAATTGCCGCACCGCCGTCCGCGCCGTTGCCCGTTAAAGTGTTGTTGCAGATATTAGTTGACTGCACCGTACCCGTTTGCACTTGCTCATAGCCGCCCACTCGGATACCCGTTACGCTATTACTTTCACATATATTCGACCTGACGGTAATGTTTTTTACGGGGTAGCTATCGTTTCTCTCTTCGCTGCCTACTTCTATACCGTACGCACAGCTGCTGATAAAGTTGTTTTGTAAGATAATATCGCGAGCGCCGTCCACGTACAGCCCTGCGCAGTCCGCATACGAGCAGACGCAGTTTTTAACGACGTTGCCTGCCGCAAGGCACTCTCTCGGTTGGTCTAAAGCCGCCGTCTTGCAGTACCCTGCGTTGCCGTAAAAGTCTATGCCGATATTCGTGTTATTTTCAACAAGGTTTCCCAAGACGTACACCCTTTCGCAATTTGCCGTTACCGAGACGTTTTCCGACCAGCCGTTAACGTTGTTAAAGCAATGGTTGTCGATAATCGCTATATCAGATATGGGCGCAGTCTTTTCGCCGAACAATAGGATTGCGTTTGCGCCTGCGTTGGAGTCCTTTTCGGGGTTTGCGGACGTCGTTTTAATATCGTGAATATCGCAATTTCTTATTACGACGTTATTCTGCCCGTCGCCCCAGAATACTATTCCGTACGCGCATTTCGATTGAACAGAGCGAATTTCTATACCTTCAAAGATTATATACTCTGCACCCTTTTCAAACTGAAAGCCGTACGATTCACTGCCCCTGTATGAATTTTCGATTATCGCCTTTTCGCCGGGATAGTTACGAATTGTTATGTAATTTGCCGCCGTACCCTTACAGTTTATAAAGTAGCCGTCCGCATCGGTAATATTATACGTGCCGCCCATTAAATACAGAGTTTGCCCTGCTTTAACTTCGTCAAGCCCGTCCTGCAAGCCGTAGGGGGCGTTTATCGTGCCGTCGCCGTTACCGTTAGGAGAAACGAAAATTGCGTCTGCCGCTACGGGCGCATCATAGTCGTACTGCGCAAGGCTTGAAACGAACTCGGTAAAGGTTGTAGACGCCGTTCCGTCAAAATACCTTTCCATTTTTTGATTATAAGTAAGCTCGGTTTGACCGGACTCGGGCGTATCGGGATTATCGGGGTTTTCAGGTGTATCGGTTTCGCCGCCGCCTTGCTCTGGGTTATCGGG
>CAMAHZ010000127.1 GCA_945834965.1 uncultured Clostridia bacterium
GAATTTCTTTATCGTTTTTCCTTCAAGTAAAGGTTTGATTTCTTCGTGTTCCATAACTTCCTTTTCAATATCTTCTTTAGACATATCGGAAGGAAGGGAAATTTTTGCCTTAATCTTATTATTAATCTGCACGGCGTATTCAAAGCAATCTTCGCCGCACTTAGATTCGTCGTAAACGGGCCAAGGCTCGTAGGCAATCGTGCCGCTATGCCCTAACGCAGTGTTCCAGATTTCTTCGGTAATGAAGGGGATAACGGGGTTTAAAAGCTTTATCAAGCCTTCTGCGTATTCGGTGGGGAATTTATTGCCTGCCGCAATTTCTTTATAGATAGCGTTTACGAAAATCATCATCTGCGAAATTGCGGTGTTGACCTTCATTGCCATATAATCTTCGCCGACCTTTTTAACCGTTTGGTGGTAAATCTTTTCAAGGTTCTTGTTGGGTTCGGGTGAGATTACGTCGCTCTCCATATACAGCCTGTAAATCCTATCGATAAACTTCTTTACGCCTTCAATGTTTGCGGTGTTCCAGGGCTTAGTGTCTGCTACGGGGCCCATAAACATCTCGTACATTCTCAAGGTGTCAGCGCCGTATTCTTTAACCACGTCGTCGGGGTTGATTACGTTGCCGAGCGATTTTGACATCTTGTTGTTGTCTTCGCCCAAAATCATACCCTGATGGAAGAGCTTTTTAAACGGTTCTTTGCAAGGGCAGTAGCCGTTGTCGTATAAGAAATTTGTCCAGAAACGGGAGTAGAGCAGGTGACCTACCAAGTGTTCTTTACCGCCGCAGTAGAAGTCTACGGGCATCCAGTACTTTAACAAGTCGTAATCTGCAAACGCTTTGTCGTTGTGGGGGTCGCAGTAGCGCAGGAAGTACCAGCTTGACCCGGCAGAACCGGGCATCGTAGTAGTTTCTCTCTTGCCCTTAACGCCGTTTATTTCAACGTTGACCCAGTCTTTAGCATTCTCTAAAGGTGCGTTGCCGCCGTGTCCTTTATAGTCGTCCATTTCGGGAAGGATAAGGGGGAGTTCGTTTTCGGATAAGAGAACGTCTTCGCCGTTTTCAAGGTGAACGACGGGAAGGGGTTCGCCCCAGTAACGCTGACGGGCGAAAATCCACTCTCTAAGCTTATAGCTTACGGCCTTTTCGCCGCAACCATGCTCTTTGAGCCAAGCAGCCATAGTGTCGATTGCGTCCTGCTTGTTCATACCGTTGATAAAATCGGAATTTATATGAACGCCGTCTGCGGTATAGGCTTCTTTTTCAACGTCGCCGCCTTCAAGTACGGGGATAATGGGAAGGTTGAATTTCTTAGCAAATTCCCAGTCGCGGGTATCGTGAGCAGGTACAGCCATTATCGCGCCCGTGCCGTAAGAAGTTAAAACGTAGTCGGATATAAACACGGGAATTTTATTGCCGTTTACGGGGTTAATCGCATAAGCTCCCGTGAACGCACCCGTCTTTTCCTTGTTAAGGTCGGTTCTCTCAAGCTCTGACTTGCTTGCACAAACCGCCTTGTACGCTTGAATTTCATCCCTTTGAGCAGGGGTGGTAATCTTATCTACTAAAGTATGTTCAGGCGCTAAAACGCAGTAGGTTGCGCCGAAAAGCGTATCGCAACGGGTGGTAAACACGGTGAATTTATAGTCCGTGCCGTCAACTTTAAAATCGACCTTTGCGCCGACGGACTTACCTATCCAGTTTCGCTGAGCAACCTTAGAAGCTTCCGGCCAGTCAAGCTCTTCAAGCCCTTCCAAAAGTCTTTCGGCATACTTATTGATGTCGATTACCCATTGTTTCATATTCTTGCGAACGACGGGGTAGCCGCCCCTTTCGCTCTTGCCGTCGATAATTTCGTCGTTGGCAAGCACGGTACCGAGTTCTTCGCACCAGTTTACAGGCGTATCTACGTATCTTGCAAGTCCTGCTTTGCAAAGCTGTTCAAAAATCCATTGAGTCCACTTATAATATGAAGGGTCGCAGGTGGAGACGGTTTGGTCCCAGTCGTAGGAAAGACCGAGCATTTTAAGCTGACGAGTAAAGTTTTCGATATTTTTTTCGGTAAAGCCGCCGGGGTGATTACCCGTTTTAATTGCGTACTGCTCGGCAGGCAGACCAAAGCTGTCAAAGCCGATGGGGTGCAGTACGTTATAGCCCTGCATACGCTTCATTCTTGCAACTATATCGGTTGCGGTGTAGCCTTCGGGGTGACCTACGTGCAAGCCTGCGCCCGAAGGGTAGGGGAACATATCGAGTACGTAGTACTTAGGTTTGGAAAAATCGTGCAGGTCGGTGTGGAACGTCTTGTTTTTGTCCCAGTATTCCGCCCATTTCTTTTCAATTTCAGTAAAATTAGTATAAGGCATTTTTCTTTCCCTTAATAAAATTAATAATTGCTATTAATTATACATATTTGATAATCGTTTGGCAAATAAATTCGTTGTAAAATCTTAATCAAACTCGTTGACAAAAGTCAAATTTAGTACTAAAATTAAATGTAGTTATATAAAACGGTTTGTAAGACAAGTACCGCCTTGAGAAATTACAGAGAGCGCTCGGTTGCTGGAAGTGGCGTATTTTGAAAGGGGAAGGGAAACCACTTACGCGATATCCGTTATTTTAAAAGCGGTCTTTATGACAATTAAGGTGGAACCGCGCAAAATCAAAAGTTTGCGTCCTTAAACTTATTTTGTGAGTTTAAGGGCGTTTTTTATTTTTAAATTAATTCCGTATTTTGCGGATATAAGGAGTTTATATGAACGTAATTTTACCCGACGGAAATAATCTTTCCGTAGAAGAGAACGCAACCTGTTTAACCGTTGCAAAGGCTATCTCTGAAGGACTTGCCCGTGCAGCCGTTGCCGCTAAAATCAACGGCGTGCTCGTCGATTTATCCACCCCTGTAAAAGAAGGCGATAAGGTTGAAATCGTAACCTTAAAGGATAAAGAGGGCTTAGAAGTGTATCGTCACACATGCTCGCACGTGCTTGCTCAGGCTGTTAAGACCATTTATCCTACCTGCAACCTTGCAATAGGACCCGTAATCGATAACGGTTTTTACTATGATATTGATTTCAAAACGCCCATAACTCAGGACGATTTTGAACAAATCGAAGCTGAAATGGCAAAGATTATTAAATCTAACTATCCTATCGAGCGCATAGAACTTCCCCGTGATAAGGCTTTAGAGCTTATGACTAAGTACGGTGAAAAGTACAAGGTTGAGCTTATTAACGACCTTCCCGAAGACAGCACGATTTCCTTCTATAAGCAGGGTTCGTTTACCGACCTTTGCCGTGGACCGCACTTACCTTCTACGGGTAAGATTAAGGCGTTCAAACTCACTTCTATTGCAGGTGCGTACTGGCGCGGCGACGAGAAGAATAAGATGCTCACCAGAATCTATGCAACCGCGTTTGCTACTAAGGACGAGATGAAGGCTTACTTCGAGATGATGGAAGAAGCTAAAAAGCGTGACCATATTAAGCTCGGTAAGGACTTAAAGCTCTTCGCTCTTTTAAACGAAGGTAAAGGTTTTCCTTTCTTCCTTCCCAACGGCATGGTGCTTAAAAACGCTTTAGTTGATTACTGGAGAGATTTACACCGCAAGGAAGGCTACGTTGAAATCCAGACGCCTATTATTTTAACCCGTACGCTTTGGGAAAATTCGGGTCACTGGGACCACTACAAGGATAACATGTATACCACCAAAATCGACGGTGAAGACTGTGCCGTTAAGCCCATGAACTGCCCCGGCGGTATGCTCGTATACAAGCTTGAACCCCACAGCTATAAGGATTTACCTTTACGTGTTGCAGAAATGGGTTTAGTTCACCGCCACGAAAAGAGTGGTCAGCTTCACGGTTTGTTCAGAGTTCGTTGCTTCACTCAAGACGACGCTCACATCTTTATGTTGCCCGAGCAGATTACCGACGAAATCAAAGGCGTGGTAAGAC
>CAMAHZ010000128.1 GCA_945834965.1 uncultured Clostridia bacterium
CTCCTGCCCCGACCAACTCTCTAAGGCTATCGAAGCTTATAAAGCTGAAAATAACAAGTAAATTTATACGTTAAAACGCCGTTCCAACCCGGAACGGCGTTATTTTTCAATTTTTTATTGCGTCGTATAAATCCTGCATATTATTGCCGATTAAATCGAAGTAAAAGCACCTGCCGTCGTATCCGTATTTACTGTTAAAGCGTATAACGTTAAAGCCTGAAAAGCTTTTATCCACGTTGACCAAAAGCCTTTCAAAGGTCATGCCGTTATTACAATACTCCTGAGGGAAGGTAAATTCGACCCAGAGATTACTCTTTATTGCCTGTGTTGTTTCGGCATTTAAACTCACCCCGAACGCAGGCATTTGACGGGCAAAGCCCATCATTCCCGTCCATACGGCGCAGATTTTTTCAAACCCTTCGCTCCCCTTTGGATAGGGCGTGCAGTTGCCGCCGTCGTAGACGTTTATCCCGTCCGTGTATTTTGCTATTTCTTGAATGTCTATTTCAGGTACCATAAGGCTATTTTGCGCAAACTTTTTGCGGCTATTCCCCCTTCGTATCTTCTTTTACCCTGCATTTAACGTATTTTATTATATGCAACGGGTAGGGCGCGTTCTCTTCGGTTTCCCATACGGTTTTTCGCACTACGGCAGTTTGCAGCCTGTTATGCCTGCCGAGCGGTGCCAAAACGTTATCCCCGACGGTTATACTCTCGTCTCGGCAACCGTACCAAAACAGCCTGCCGGCAACGTTTATATCGTCGGGATATTCAAGTGCAACGAAGAGCATCTTTTGTTCCATTCTATTATTTACCCGTTTTTAAGTATACGAAATGCGGGCTTTGAAATTACAAAGCCCGCAACTCATTTTAAATCAAATTAGTTTTTGCTTTCTTTCTGAGCAACAACTTCGGTCTTATCGTAATAGCCGCAGTTGCCGCAAACCCTGTGCGCCTGCATAAGCTGATGGCAATGAGGGCACTCTACAAGCGTAGGCGCCGCTGCCTTATAATTTGCAAACCTTTTATTCGTCCTGCTCTTGGACTGTTTTCCCTTGGGTACTGCCATATCTTTACACCTCTCTAAATTTATCTGAATTTATTTTGCGTTTGCACAACTTTCGCACAAAAGCACGTCGGGCTGACTAAAAAGCAATGCGTCGCCTATAGCTTTGGATAAGTCTAATCGAACGCCGTCGTAATAATAATTATCGATATCGCCTTTATTAGTTACGAACAGCACTTCGGACGAAAACTTTATAACCTTTTCAGCATCTGCAAGGCAATAGCTACACTGACCTTTCAACTTATAGGTTATCTCGAACCTGAGTTCGACTTCGTCGTCGTCGAAAATTTCGTACTCGCCGTCAAAGCTTACCGCCCCGTCGAACGAACACAACGGTATTAAAAGCTCTTCCTTTTGGGGAATAAATTCAAAAGAAATTTTTCCTATGTATTCGCCTTTAGATAAAAGCCTTTTAATTTCCAAAACCATATTCAAAACCGACTTAATTATTTTATTATATGCCAAAATAATTGTCAATCAATTTTCGGCGGCAACACAAATCTTTTTAAGTTAAGTTGGGCTAATTACAAAAGTTCTGCCGTTTCCCTTGCGATAACGAGTTCTTCGTTGGTAGGGATAACGAGAATTTTAACCTTGCTGTCTGCCGTGGATATATCGCGGATAGTTCCGTCGTTGGGCTTTACGTTTGCTTCCTTATCCATCTTTACGCCAAGGAATTCAAGCCCTTCGCACACGTCTTCACGAACGGTAGGCGTGTTTTCGCCGATACCTGCGGTGAATACTATGCAGTCAAGCCCACCCATAGCCGCAGCGTATGCGCCGACGAATTTCTTGGTCTGGTAAGCGAACATATCGAGAGCGAGCGCACACCTTTCGTTGCCGTCAGCTTCGCCTGCAAGCAAGTCTCTGAAGTCCGATGAAACGCCGGAAATACCTGCAACGCCGCACTGCTTGTTGAGATAGGTTACCATATCTGCGTGGTTAAGCCCCTTCTTCCTTGCAAGGAATTCAACTGCGGACGCGTCGATATCGCCCGAACGGGTACCCATAAGCACGCCTGCAAGCGGGGTAAAGCCCATAGAAGTATCTACGCACTTGCCGCAATCTACTGCGGAAATGGAAGAACCGTTGCCGAGATGGCAGGTTACTACCTTTACTTCGGAAGGCTTTTTGCCTAAGTATTTTGCGGCTTCCTGAGATACGAACTTGTGGCTGGTGCCGTGTGCGCCGTACTTTCTTACGCCGTATTCCTTGTAATCTTCGTACTTAATGCCGAACATATACGCCTTTTCGGGCATGGTCTGGTGGAAAGAAGTGTCGAATACGAGCGCCATAGGCGTGTTGGGCATTACTTCGATACAAGCCCTTAAGCCCGTTGCGGCGGCAGGGTTATGTAAAGGCGCAAGCTCGAAGGTCTTATCTTCCAAGGTCTTTAAAACTTCGGGGGTAACCAAAGTCGTCTTTTTGAAGTATTCGCCGCTTGCGACTATCCTGTGACCAACCGCGTCGATTTCGTCCATAGACTTGATAACGCCGATTTCGCTATCCTGCAAAGCGGAAAGCACGAGCTCGATTGCGACCTTGTGGTTGGGCATATCCTGAGTGTAAACCTTTTCCTTACCGTTGCCTTTAGCCTTTAAAAGCGAGCCTTCGATACCTATTCTTTCGCAGCCGCCCTTTGCTAAAACGCCTTCGGTTTCCATATCGATAAGCTGATACTTTAAGGAAGAGCTACCTGCATTTACAACTAATATTTTCATCTGTCATCTCCTGATTATTTAAACTAATTAAAAACGAAGTGCAAGCGGAACAAATCTTGAACCGCCTGCCAACTTGAATTATTCTGCCTGAAGTGCGGTAACGGCAACGGTTGCAACGATATCTTCTACGTTGCAGCCGCGGGACAAGTCGTTCAAAGGACGAGCAAAGCCCTGGCATACGGGACCGATTGCCATATAGCCGCCGAAGCGCTGAGCAATCTTATAGCCGATGTTACCTGCGTTGATGTTGGGGAATACAAATACGTTTGCGTGACCTGCAACCTTAGAACCGGGCGCTTTAAGCTGACCTACTTCGGGTGCAACCGCCGCGTCAAACTGGAATTCGCCGTCTAAAGCAAGGTCGGGCGCCATTTCTTTTGCAATTTCGGTTGCCTTTTGAACCTTGGGTACGGTCTGGAAGAACTTATCGTCGTTGCCGCTACCCTTGGTTGAGAAGGAAAGCATTGCGACTCTGGGTTCGATACCTGCAATAGCCTGAGCGGTCTTTGCGGAAGATACGGCGATATCTGCGAGCTGTTCTGCCGTAGGCTCAATATTGATTGCGCAGTCAGCGAAAACTGCAACGCCGTCGGGATTATATTTGTTCTCGCCTTCGGGTGCAATCATAATAAAGCAGCTTGATACGGTCTTGATGCCGGGTGCGGTTTTAACGACCTGTAAACCGGGACGAAGCGTATTTGCGGTTGAGTGGCAAGCGCCTGAAACGTAGCCGTCTACGTCCCCTGCCTTAAGCATAAGCGCGCCGAACATAGTCCTGTCCTTTGCCTGTTCTTTTGCCTGTTCTTCGGTCATACCCTTTGCCTTTCTTGCTTCGTATAAAATATTAGCGTAGGTTGCGGTCTTGTCCGAAGTTAAAGGGTCGATTAAAGTTACGCCCGTCAAATCAACTTCGGGTGCGACCTTTTTGCATTCTTCTTCGTTGCCGATTAACACGATTTTAGCAATACCTTCAGCGGTAATTCTTGCAGCCGCTTCAATAACTCTCTTATCTTCGCCTTCGCATAAAACGATGGTCTTTTTGCGTGCGGCAGCTTTTGCCTTAATTTCTTCAAGTAAACCCATACCAAAACTCCTTAAAATGCTTTATTTATTTGCGGTAAATTGTTATAATATGGCTACCGCAACTAATTAACTTTAGTTATTATATAA
>CAMAHZ010000129.1 GCA_945834965.1 uncultured Clostridia bacterium
CTTTTTAAATGTGCAAAACGACAAAATTATTGCTAAAATAATGATGATATAAAATATTATTCTGAAGGAGTAAACTATGGAATTCAGATTATCTTACGGTTGTTGCGATGGAGTTGAAAAACTCGAAGCAGAGATTAAAAGGGTAAGAGAAGCGCAGAAAATTTTTGCAACCTATACTCAAGAACAGGTTGACAAGATATTTTTAGCTTGCTCTATCGCCGCAAATAAGGCGAGAATACCTCTTGCAAAGCTCGCTGTAGAAGAGACGGGTATGGGTGTGATAGAAGATAAAGTTATCAAAAACCACTATGCGTCCGAATACATCTACAACAAATATCGCGATACGAAAACTTGCGGCGTTATCGAAGAAGATAAGGCGTACGGCGTTAAGAAGATTGCCGAGCCTATCGGCGTTATTGCCGCAGTTATCCCCACGACAAACCCCACGTCAACGGCTATTTTTAAGACGCTTTTATGCTTAAAAACCCGTAACGGCTGTATAATCAGTCCCCACCCCAGGGCAAAAGGCTGTACGATTGCTGCGGCAAAAGTCGTATACGAAGCGGCTGTTGCGGCAGGTGCGCCCGAAGGCATAATAAGCTGGATAGACGTACCTTCGCTTGAAATGACTAATCTCGTTATGAAAGAAGCAGACACCATTTTGGCGACGGGCGGTCCCGGTATGGTCAAGGCGGCGTACTCAAGCGGCAAGCCTGCGTTAGGCGTAGGTGCAGGTAACACCCCTGCAATCATTGACGAGAGTGCGGATATCGTGTTGGCTGTAAGCTCTATTATTCATTCCAAGACCTTCGATAACGGTATGATTTGCGCTTCCGAACAGTCGGTGATTATTGCAGACAGCATCTACGAAAAGGTTAAAAAGGAATTTTTATACCGTGGTTGCTATATCTTAAACGAAGAAGAGCTTGAAAAAGTGCGTAAGACCATTATCATTAACGGTGCACTCAACGCAAAAATCGTCGGACAAAGCGCTTATAAGATTGCCGCACTTGCAGGCGTAACCGTTCCCGAAACGGCTAAAATTCTTATCGGTGAAGTTGAAAGCGTAGAGCTTTCCGAAGAGTTTGCTCACGAAAAGCTTTCCCCCGTACTGGCTATGTATAGGGCAAATACTTTTGAAGATGCGGTTTCAAAGGCTGAAAAGCTCATTGCGGACGGCGGCTACGGTCATACGTCGTCTATCTACTTACACGTACCTTCTTCGGCAGAAAAGCTTGACTACTTCCAGTCAAAGATGAAGACCTGCCGTATACTTGTAAACACACCTTCTTCGCAGGGCGGTATCGGTGATTTGTACAATTTTAAGCTCAACCCTTCCTTAACGCTTGGTTGCGGCAGCTGGGGCGGCAACTCGATTTCCGAAAACGTAACTGTAAAGCACTTAATCAATATCAAGACGGTAGCTGAAAGGAGGGAGAATATGTTGTGGTTCAGGGCACCTGAAAAGGTATATTTGAAAAGGGGTTGTCTGCCCGTTGCATTAGACGAATTAAAGAACGTAATGGGTAAGAAGAAGGCGTTTATCGTAACCGATAGCTTCCTTTATAAAAATGGTTTTACAAAGTGCATAACCGATAAGCTTGACGAAATGGGTATAAGCCACGCAACTTTCTTCGACGTTGCACCCGACCCTACGCTTGCTTGCGCACGCGACGGCGTTGCACAGATGAGAGCGTTCGAGCCCGATACGATTATCGCACTCGGCGGCGGCTCGGCTATGGACGCTGCAAAGATTATGTGGGTTATGTACGAACACCCCGAAGTCGACTTCCTTGATATGGCAATGCGCTTTATGGACATAAGGAAGAGAATTTACACCTTCCCCCATATGGGCGACAAGGCTTACTTTATCGCAATTCCCACTTCGGCAGGTACGGGTTCGGAAGTTACGCCCTTTGCGGTTATAACCGACGAAAGCAGCGGTATCAAGTATCCCTTGGCTGATTACGAGCTTTTGCCCGATATGGCGATTATCGACACCGATTTGCATATGTCTGCACCTAAGGGACTTACTGCGGCAAGCGGTATCGACGCCGTAACTCACGCCTTAGAAGCTATCGCGTCCATTATGGCAACCGACTATACTGACGGACTTGCAAAGCAGGCGTTAAAGGTTATTTTCGAGTATCTTCCCAGGGCGTACGACAACGGTCAGGTTGACTACGAAGCAAGGGAAAAGATGGCTAACGCCGCTACTATGGCAGGTATGGCTTTTGCAAACGCATTCCTTGGCGTTTGCCATTCAATGGCTCATAAGCTCGGTGCGTTCCATCATTTGCCCCACGGCGTAGCTAACGCGCTTATGATTGACGAAGTTTTGCGCTTTAACGCGGCTGAAGTGCCTACCAAGATGGGTACGTTCTCTCAGTACGACCACCCCAAGACCTTAAGGCGTTACGCCGAAGTTGCCGAATATCTCGGAATTTCCGGCAAGAACGACGAAGAAAAGCTTGAAAAGCTTATCAAGGCAATCGACGAGCTTAAGCAAAAGGTTGGAATAAAGAAAACCATTAAGGAATACGGCATTGACGAAAACGACTTCTTAAATCGTTTGGACGAAATGGTGGAACAGGCGTTCGACGACCAGTGCACGGGCGCAAATCCCCGCTATCCCTTAATGAGCGAAATTAAGCAAATGTATCTCAACGCATATTACGGCGCTAAGAAATAAGGAGGAAAAAAACAGATGGAAAAGCAGTTATTAAAGGCATATCCCGGAAAGGAACTCTATAAGACGAGCGAAGGCTTCGTAAAGACTTTCGATTCTAACTATTCCAAAGCCGATATTTTGAACGAAGCTTTGAACCACGCAAGAGTAGAAGAAACCGACTTGAATATGCCGAGAATCAAGGCTATCGAAGTGCTTGACGGCAAGTGGTCGATTATAATGGACTACGTCGAAGGCGAAAACCTTGCGGAGCTTATGGCGGAACACCCTGAAAAGGAAGACGAATATTTAGACTTATTCGTAGATTTGCAGAGAACGGTTTTATCAAAAAAAGTGCCTATGCTCAACAGGTTGAAGGAAAAGATGCAATCAAGAATCAGCCTTGCTAAGCTTGACGCAACCACCCGTTACGATTTGCACACCCGCCTTGATTCGCTTCCTAAGCACTACAATTTGTGCCACGGCGACTTTCAGCCCAGCAACGTCATAATCGCTAAGGACGGAACGCCCTATATCGTAGACTGGGCGCACGCAACTCAGGGCAACGCTTCTGCCGACGTGGCAACGACCTATCTTATGTTCTATCTCGACGGCAAGCAGAAGTTAGCGGAAAAGTACTTAAGGACGTACTGCCTTAAGAGCGATACGGCTATTCAGTACGTTCAGAAGTGGATTCCCATCGTTGCCGCTTCTCGCCTGACTAAAGCAAAGGCGGAAGAAGACGAATTCCTTCGCAGATGGATAGACGTAGTCGACTACGAATAATATGGAAGTAAAGTTTATATCGGGGATAGGGGTGCCTGCCGATTTTAAGGTTGCATATTGCGCCAAAGACGGTGTGATAAAAGGAAGTATCGGCGATTGCGTTCCCCGTTCCCGTTGTAAGGTGATTTCCGTCGATTTAAAACTAAAAGTATATTTTTCAACGGACGGCGGCGAGCTTTTGGGGTTTGAGTATGAATGTAATCCCGATTTACTCCCTGCCGCAAGCTTGACCAAACCTTTTGCGCCCGACGGATATATAAAACTGCAGGAGCAGCTATATATGTTCGACGATATCAACTTCGTTGCGTTCGGCAGCCTTAAAGCAGTGTACGATTGTGACGAAAAATTATTGATGATAGGCGAAGAAAGGGAAGACTTATCGCTTTACAAAGTGTGCAAAAATATGTCTATCGGTGTAGATAGTTGCGATAGAATAAGCTGTTTTTTAATAAATATCTAAATAATTA
>CAMAHZ010000130.1 GCA_945834965.1 uncultured Clostridia bacterium
ATCTCTACCGCTAATTATTAAGCCTACGTATTGACAAAAGTCCTTTTTGCGTTTAAAATAATAGTGTAATAAGGAGATTAAACTATGAAAATTATACTTTTACAGGACGTTAAAGGTCAGGGCAAGAAGGGTGAGCTTAAGGAAGTAAACGACGGCTACGCCCGCAACTTTTTAATTAAAAAGGGGTTAGCTATCGAAGCTACCGCAACTAAGATAAACGAGCTCAATCAAAAGCAGCAGGCAACCGCCTACCACAAGGAAGAAGAGTTAAAGGCTATGCGTGCGCTTGCAAAAGAGATAGACGGCAAGACCTTCAACCTTGAAATCAAGGTCGGGCAGAACGGCAAGGTGTTCGGCTCTGTCACCGCGGCAGATATTTCCGATTGCTTGAAGGGTGCAGGGTACGATATCGACAAGAAGAAGATTGTCTTAGAAGGCCCCATTAAGCTCGTAGGCGCGTACACCGTTGCGCTTAAGCTTGCAGAAGGCGTTGCCGCTAAGATTAACGTAGAAGTAAAGGGCATCGAGTAAATGACTTTATAAGGGCATACAACTTGACCGAACAATAGAAAAACAAAAATTTAACGCCGCCGTGCTTTTCAAAACGAAAAGCACGACGGCGTATTCTACTTATTTAACAATTTTACGTTGTAGTGGGGGGGTAAACCGGCTTATCTTCCGAATCCGCCGCCACCGCCGTGACCGCCGCCGCCAAAACCGCCAAAGCCGCCGAAACCGCCGCCGCTAAAGCCGCCGGAAGAGGCTTGGGGACGGGAAGTCATAGTCGTTACCATATTCCTGTTCATACTGCGCATAACGTGATTAAAGACGATTAAATCGAACATGTCAAAGCCGCCGTAGCCCACCGCCCACGAAGGAGGGTTAATCGTAATCGACTTGAATTTATCTTCCCAAATATCGGAAACGCCCAAAACCTGTGCGTAGGGCAAAACCTTATAATACAGCTCGGGGTTTTCTTCTATCATAGTCTCAAGCCTGTCTTTTTCAACCGACTCTATAAAGTCCTTGAAACCTAAAATTTTATTAAGCTGTTCGGTGTAATCGTCCGTCCTTGAAATTAAGGTTACGGAAACGATTATTATCGCATAGGAAGATAGGCAGATTAAAATCTTAGGCACAATCTCTATTATATAGGACGGCACGAAAAGCACGTAAACAAGCGTAAATAAAACGCTCAGCGCCGCCACGCCGATAACCGAAATAATCGACGCCGTCTTTTTCTTTTTATACCGCCCGTATATTACGGGTTGCATAAGTATGAACACCGCAAACGCAGGAATAAGTGCGAACAGGGAAATAAAGCTTATAAGCTTCATAGAGATTGTCAGCATACCGTAGATAAGGGGCGTAACGCCCATAAACAGCCCGCCGAGAAGTGCAAAGATAAACGCCGCAGCCATACTTTTGCCCGTATAAAGATTTCCGTGTTCGGAATTGACCTTTTTAGTAACCGACTCAACCGTTGTGTAGAAGGAATTCGTCAGGCTTTTAACGTTGACCATTTCACCCTTTGCAAATAGTCTTTCAAACATAAGCTTCTGGTGTTCGGGTGCGCTTTCGGGCAGGTGTTGGGATATGCGAATAAGAGTAACGTCTTTCTCGTCGGATAAATCTATCTTAAGGTTGCCGTTGTTAGCCCAGTAGAAGATTAACGACGTTACGTCGCTTTTGTCCACCTTGTTATCGACCAGCTTGCCCATCTCCAACGGGTCCATATTGTCGGGGGCTTCAACGTTGGTTACGGGGGCTAAACCGCCCTTGTTAAAGCACAACAGCTTAACGACAATCAAAGCTATAAATATAACGACTGCGATAATTAAAAGAAGGTAGGGGGTTGTCTCTATCTTTGCGGAAAGTACGCCGTCGTTAAAGTATAAGTCGAAGGTAACGCCGTTTTCACGGGCAAGGTTTTCAACGCTTAAGCTTATCACGTTGCCCTGCGTATATGCCGCAACGGGCGACTTAACCGTCGTCTTTCCATTGTAGTAGCACGAGTCGTCCGCCTTGAATCCGTCGGGCAGGCGCAAGGTTATATTCGCCTTTTCAATCTTGCAGTCCCAACCAAAGCCGATTGCGTTCAAATAGATTGCGTTGTCGTTTGTGGGTTTGGTTATTGCGTAGGTATAGGTCAGCTTATAGGTGTGCGTTTGACCCGTCTTGTTGGAATAGTCGCCTATATCTGCCGCGATAAAGCCGCTGTACTCGTCGGTTACGGTGTAATCGACAGGGCTATCCTTTCCGTCTATTACTTCAAACACCTTTAAATCTCGCACCCTGTCGCCTGCGTTTACGGGAATTAAATGCACGTGACCGGTGCTGTCGTAACCTTCGAAAAGTATGGTGGTGTATTCTTCAACCTGCATAGTTCTGTCGGCGTTTATGGTGTAGTCGACGTCGTATTGTTTAATGGTAAAGCGGTAGTCGCCCGCCGCATACGCCTTGCCCGTACCAAACGAAAACAGTAATATAAGCGCACACAGCGCCAAAACGACCGCCGTAAACAGCAGTGCAGGTAAACGTTTAATTCTTTTCATCTTACTCTCTGAAAAAATATATTACTTTAAGATAAGGGCGGCAATAGAAGTTGCCGCCCCCAAATTTATGTCTTATTAAAACTTAACCTGAACGTTCTTGCGTTCTTCCGCACTATCCAACTCGAAATAGGGCTGTTTTTCAAGGTGCATCATATTAGCAATAATCGACTTGGGGAAGAGTTCCCTTGCAGTATTGAACGCCTTAATCTTGGCGTTGTAGTACCTTCTGAAGTCGGCAAGCTGGCTTTCGATGTTGGAAAGCTCTCTCGAAAGCTCCGAAAAGTTTGAATTAGCCTTTAATTCAGGGTATCTTTCGGCTACGATATTAATGCTCTTAATAGCGTTAGTAACTTCTGCGTCCGCCTTAATCTTGTCGGCGGTGGTAGAGCCTATGCCGTTTCTTGCAGAAATAACGTTCTGTAAGGTCTCGGCTTCGTGCTTAGCATAGCCCTTAACCGTCTCAACGAGGTTGGGGATTAAGTCGTATCTCTTTTTAAGCTGTACGTCTATGGAAGAGAACGCTTCTTCATAGTTGTTTCTCATCTTGACGAAGTTGTTTCTCGTGCCGATTGCCCAGCAAACGATAATAATTACGAGCAGCAAAACTACTGCTGCGACGATAATGCCGACGAGTCCGCCCGTAGAAATCAATAAATTGTTCATTTTTCACCTCACGTTTAATTATTGTTTTTTGCTTTTAAGCTCTGCAATGGCGTTCTTTAAAAACGTCTCCGCAACCGACTGTTTGCGAATAACTTGCAAAGCGGTATCAAAGTCAAACCACTGGGCGTCGGCAAGCTCTGCTTTATCCAGCGTAATCTCGCCGTTTTCCGCAACGACCAAAAAGTTAAGCATTAGTACGTTGTGGGGCTCGTGGTATAAGCTTGACATATATTTGTACTTGACCACGTTGAGTTTGGTCTCTTCCCTAAACTCTCTGGTTACGGTCTTTTCAGCCGTTTCACCCTTTTTAACGTAGCCTGCAAAGAGAATATAATCTTCCTGATTGTTGTGCTTGGCAAGCAAAACCTTGTCTTTAGCACGGTTAACTACCACCATAGATACTGCGGTTGCAAATTGCGGAAAGCGGAATTCGCCGCAGTGCTTGCAGTAGGGTACCAGCCCTTCCTGTTCGTGAACGTACAGCGCAAGCTTTTCGCCGCATACGGGACAATGCATATTTTTCTTCCCCCAAAAATAAACTTATTTCAACTTTAATTATAATACTATGTTTTTGTAATGTCAATAATTCAAACAAAATTGCTTGCGTTGATATTGACATAGCGTTATCAATATTATATAATAAATTCGTATAGCCACCATCAGCCAAAACGTAGACCTCTCCGTGCTCGTAG
>CAMAHZ010000131.1 GCA_945834965.1 uncultured Clostridia bacterium
AAAAATAAAACCGCGTCATTGCGAGAAGCGTTAGCGACGAAGCAATCCCGGCGGGTAAGTTGTTACTATTTCTAATATTTTTAAAAACATAAAAAAGTCAGTAATTATTAAAGCAGCCGCTTTTATGATGATGGGATTGCCACGGGCTACGCCCTTGCAATGACGATATGGCAATATACCCTTAATAAGGGCTGACTATTAATATAATAACAAATCAACCTATGAAAAAGTGTATTATATATTGTTTTTCGGGGACGGGAAACACTAACCGCATATGCAAAATGATTTTGTCCGAATTGTCTCAGTACGATTACGACGGCGAAATTTTTGCAATCACCTACGAAGCTTACAAAACCAAGCAGTTCCCCAACCCCAACGACTACGACCTTATCGGCGTAGCCTACCCCGGTCACGCGTTCAACGCACCGCAGCTTTTTAACAAGTTCGTAAAGCTTTTACCCAAGGCGGAAAGGGGTCAGCAGGCGTTTATCATAAAGAGCAGCGGAGAACCGTTCTCGGTCAACAACTCTTCGTCTAACGCCGTAAAGCGGTACTTAAAGAAAAAGGGCTATAACTTCACCTACGAAAAGCACTACCTTATGCCCTACAACATAATGTTCCGCTACCCCGAAGGGCTTGCAAAGCAGATGTATCTATACGCTTTCGAGATGGCAAAATGCTCCGCAAAAAAGATAGTCAGCGGCGAAAAAGAGTGCCTTAAAAGCAATATAGCAAGCCTTATAATGTGCTTTTTAGGCAAGATTGAGTGGTTCGGCGCTTGGTTCAACGGCTTTTTGTTCAAGGTCAATAAGCGCAAGTGCATAGACTGCGGCTTGTGCGCAAAAAACTGCCCTGCGCAAAACATAACCAAAAAGAAGGGCAAATACCACTTTGGCGGTCATTGTACGCTGTGTTGCAGATGCACTATGAACTGCCCTAAGGACGCCATATCTATGGGGCTTTTGAACGGCTTGCGGGTAAACGGCGCGTATAAGTTTGAAAAGCTTGCGGCTGATGAAAGCGTAAGCGGTAACTACGTAAACGCAAAGACTAAGGGATACTACAAAAACTTTAGTAAGTACTACGATAAGATAGACGCAGAATTAGTCGCTTGCGGCTTGACCCCGCCCCGAATAAACTTTGCCCCCGACGAATACGCCATTATGACCAAAAAGCAGAAAAAGGCGTACAAAAAACGGCGGGATAAGGACGGAAAGACTAACGGCTGAAAATCGGTGACGATATGAAAAAGTGTTGGCTTAATAATAAAACGGTAATCATAACGGGCGGTGCAAGCGGTATCGGCGGCGGTATCGCCCGTTTGCTTATTTCAAAGTATAATTGTAGAGTTATTGCCGTAGTAATAGACGACTCGGGCTTAAAAGAAACGCTTTCAGCTCTCGGCGAAAGAGCCGATAATTTTACCTGCCTTCACTACGACGTATCCAACTATGAAAGCTGGGTAGAGATTAAAAAATATTTAGAAGATAACGCCGTACAGGCGGATATACTCATAAACAACGCAGGTATATTTCCCCCGTTTGAAAGGTTTGAAAATACTTCAAAGGAAAAGCTTGAAAGGTGCATAGACGTCGATTTCTACTCGGTTGCATACTCTATTCAGGTTATGTATCCGCATATAAGTAAATCTCAAACGCCTGCGTTTATCACCGTATCCAGCTCTGCCGCACTCGCACCGCTTGCAGGCACTTCGCTCTACACCGCGGCAAAGTCGGCGAGCAAGGCTTTAACCGAATGTTTTTCGTGCGAGCATCCCGAAATTTACGTCGGTTGCGTATGCCCCGGGTTTACAAAGACCAACCTTTTCTCTCAGCAAAAGGACGATATGTCCAAAAATAAACTCATATCTGCCTTTATGTCTGAACGGGACAAGATGGTTAAAAAAATCGTGCGCGGCATAAGGCGCAAACGGCGGCGAATGGTATTCGGCGCAGACGCAAAGATTATGGGGATTTTATATAAGTTTTTCCCCAAAAGCTCGCCCAAGTTCTTCCGTTGGATAATGAAAGTTTCAAAGCAAAAGGTGTTTGAAGATATCTTTACAGGTCAACAATAAAGGATATAATATGGAAGAGATTACAAAGCAATGCTATAAGGCGGTCAGCGAGTTGATAGAAGTTGCCCGTCTTAATAAAGGCAGTATTTTAATAGTAGGCTGTTCTACGAGCGAAGTTTGCGGTAGCAGGATAGGCACAAACTCTAACGAAGACGTCGCCGCGCTCTTATACGAAGGTATATCTTCGGCGGCAAAAGAGAAGGGCGTATACCTTGCGGTACAATGTTGCGAACATCTAAATAGAGCCGTCGTGGTGGAAAGGGCGGCTGTGCCTTATGCCGAATACGTCAACGTAGTGCCGCAGAAAAAGGCAGGCGGCTCGCTTGCAACTAAAGCGTATCACAGCTTTTCAGACCCCGTCGTTATAGAGACGATTAAGGCGGACGCGGGCATAGACATAGGCGGAACGCTAATCGGAATGCACCTAAAGCAGGTCGCCGTGCCCGTGCGTTTAAGCATAGGAAAAATCGGTCAGGCGAATATAATCTGCGCAAGGACGAGACCTAAATTTATAGGCGGCGAAAGGGCGGTTTACGATAAAGATTTACTATAATTAAGGAGATAAAACTATGTTACAAGTAGGACAAAAAGCACCCGATTTTACCCTGCCCGATAAGGACGGAAACCCCGTAACCTTGTCAAGCTATTTAGGCAAAAAGGTCGTTTTATATTTCTATCCCAAGGATAACACCCCCGGCTGTACAAGGCAGGCGTGCGCGTTCGCTGCGGCATATTCGGGGTTTAACGAGAAAAACGCAGTCGTAATCGGCGTAAGCAAGGACAGCGTAGCGTCGCATATTAAGTTTGCGGAAAAATACTCTCTGCCCTTTATTCTTATTTCGGATACCGAGCGCGTGGCAATCGAAGCTTACGGCGTTTGGCAGGAAAAGGTTATGTGCGGAAAGAAGGGTATGGGCGTTGTAAGGACGACCTTTATAATCGACGAGCAGGGAAATATTTCTGCCGTTATGCCCAAGGTCAAGCCCGACACCAACGCACAAGAAGTCTTGGCAATGCTCTAAGGCGGATATGTTAAAACTCTACTATATCGACGTTGAAAAACTGCCCGAAAACGCGCTTGAAACGGCGTGCGCTAACCTTTCGGCAGAGCGCTTAAAAAAAGTTCAGTCACAAAAAGGCGAACGGGATAAATTGCTCTCTGCGGCGGCAGGCTATATTTTGGAACGGGGCTTAAAGGAAGAAGGCGTAACTAATCCGCAGTTTTTCTATAACGCCGACGGCAAACCGTATTTAAAGGGCGGCAAGGTGCATTTCAACTTATCGCACAGCGGCTCGGTTGCAGTCTGCGCCCTGTCGGATAGCGAAGTAGGGGTAGACGTGCAGGCGCTCCGCCCCGTAAAGAACGAACTATTAAAAAAGGTATGCACTCAAGCGGAATACTCTTTCGTCACGGCGGACGGCGAAAGCAGCCTGCAAAGATTTTGCCGCCTTTGGGCGCTTAAAGAGAGCGTTATGAAGTGCCTTGGCAAAGGGCTGTCTCTCTCGCCGAAAAGAATCGAAATAAATTTTTCAAGCGCAATTTGCGCAAAAATAGACGGAAAAGACAGCGCTTTATATTTTAAAGAGTACGAGCGAGACGGTTATTGCATTGCAGTATGTTGTAAGGTAAACGCCTTTTCGCCCGACGTGATAGAGATATCGCTTTAATGGTTCAGCCTAAATATCGTCTTATATGAAGAGACCGAAACTGTCAATTTTAACGGCAATTATCGGTCTTTTTATTTTATTATAACTATTTTTAACTTTACAGGGTATACGCCCCGCCGTTCGGCGGGGCGTATCTGACTTTATAGGGTGATTT
>CAMAHZ010000132.1 GCA_945834965.1 uncultured Clostridia bacterium
CCCGTGTTCTTTGCAAATATCGGCATCAGCTCGATAAGCTTTATCGGTATGCGTGCGGAAATTTTGCTGTTTGCGTTCCTTGCGGTAATCCTTGGTATTCTCGGCAAGATTATCGGGTGCGGAGCGGTGTGCAAGGCGTTTAAATATAGCTGGCGCGAGAGTGCAATCGGCGGCGTGGGTATGATGGCAAGGGGCGAAGTTGCGTTAATAGTAACGCAGGCAGTAACGGCGACCACACTCGGCGCAAACGCACTCGGCTCGGAATTTATGATAATGACGGTGCTTTTAATTCTCGTCTCGTCGATTTTAACCCCCATACTTTTGAAAGTACTCTATAAGGGCGTTAAAGAACCCGAACCCGACGTTATCGACCCGGACGACTAAGGTTGTTATCCACCCTTACGGGTGATGCAATCCAATGCTAAAGCATTGATTAAATCCGCAACAAGTTGCGATGCAATCCACCGCCAAGGCGGTGATTAAATCCAACGGCAAGCCGTTGATTGTGGCGGAGAGATAAAGAATAAATTAGGTAAAAAATATTAATGATAGATAATAAAAAACAGGCGTGGACGGATTGCCGTCTACGCCTTTAAACTACTTTGATAAAATTATTCGCTTACGCTTTCTTCAACCGTCTGGGCAAGCTTAAGCTGTTCGGGATTGATATGAACGTCAATCTGCTTAAAGGGAATCTCTATGCCGTTAGCGTCGAGCGCCTTTTTAACATTGTCGATAAGCGCAAACTTAACCGTCCAATAGTCTCCGCTGTTGCACCAACTTCTCACCGTAAAGTCAAGCGAGCTCTCGTTCATCTCTGCAAGCTCGATAAAGGGTGCGGGGTTTTTGAATACGAGTTGATTTTCAAGGCAGACCTGAGAGATTATCTGCTTAACTGCGTCCACGTCGGAGCCGTAAGCAACCTGCACGACCAAGTCAACCCTACGGGTATCCTTTGCGGAATTGTTTACGATAACGTTATTTGCAAGCGTGCCGTTGGGTACGGAAATTTCCCTGTTGTCGGGGGTGACGAGAGTGGTATAGAAAAGCTTTATATCTTCAACCGTGCCTTCCTGACCGTTGGTTACGATATAGTCGCCGAGCTTAAAGGGGCGCATAACTATAATGATTACGCCGCCTGCAAAGTTGGATAACGTTCCCTGCAACGCCATAGAAAAGCCAACGCCTAACGCGGCGATAAGTGCGGAAATGGAAGCCGTTTCGATTCCTACGAAACCGACAAGGCAAACAACTACTAACAGCTTAAGCGCAATTCTCGCAGTGGAAGTACCCACCTTTGAAAGCGTTGCGTCTGCGTGTTTCTTCTCAAGGCGGTTATAGATGACCTTGCACACTTTGTTGATAATTGCAAACGCGATTAAGAGTATTACGATTGCGATAATGACTTTAATCGCTACCATCGTAATTCTGCCCAGCGTGGTAGAAGTGTCTAAAAAGTCTTCATACCAAGGGCGGTCGCCTGCTAATAAGTTAAAAAACATATCATTTTCTCCTTTTCGTAAATTTTATATACTTTAATTATAGAACTTTATTTAACGCATAGCAACAATTTAGCGGTAATTTAAAGGTGAAAAAATTACCGCCGTAACGCCTTTTTGGCAAAAAAACAGCCTTCCTTAAGATAAGGAAGGCGATTAGCTTTAATTTTATTCGGTTATGCATTAATCGATTTTAAAAAATGGGATAGATATGGGGCGATTAATGGCTCATAATCCAGTCTTTAACGCTCTCACGGGCAATAGGCACGATATCTTCTTTTACGTATTTAGACTTTGCGCCGCCGTTGGTGTATATAAAATATCTGCCGTCGTCGGTTATGTAAAGCGTCTCTTCAAAGCCTTTCGGGTCGCCGGGTGCGCCAAACGTAAACTTTTTGTCTATGCAAGCTTTAAGCGTATCGTATTCAACGCCGTTAATAATCTTTTTCATCTAAGCCCTCTCAAATAGCCGTCTTTGTGTATAATAACATATTATTACAATTTAGTCAACGAACGACTGCAAAACCTAAAAGCGCACCCCGTAAATGAATAAATATTTACAAAATTTGTAATTTTATAACTTTATGCGTTTGAACTGGGTCGGCAAATAAAATGGGCTTGAACGTGGTTGGCAAATAAAAAAAATGTCAAGTAAAATTGCTTGACATAACGGGCGAGATGGATTATACTTTATAAGTATTTTTTCGTAAGACGCTATGGATAAGTTAAGATTTATGCGCTTGTGGGACTTGTACGGCAGTTTGCTTACGCCCACCCAGCGCGAAATAACCGATATGTATTTTAACCTTGATTTGACTATTTCCGAAATAGCCGAACAAAAGGGCATATCCAGGCAGGGCGTTTCCGATTGCCTTAACATCTGCAAGAAGGAACTTGAGATTTACGAAGATAAGCTCGGGCACGATAAGCTCTTATCCGAAGGCGACGATTACACTTCGATTCTTTTGACCGACGTCGGTCGTTGGGCGGATAAATTTTTACAATTGCACCCCGAATATGCGGCAGATATTGCGGATTTGCGGGAAATTTTAGAAAAAGATTACGGCGAAGAAATCGCAGACGATATAAAAAAGTTAGGTAAGTAAATGGCGTTATTTTCATCTTTATCGGATAGATTAAACCATATATTTTCAAAGCTTACTAAGCGCGGAAGGCTTACCGAGCTTGAAATTAAAACGGCTATGCGCGAAGTGCGCGTGGCGCTGTTGGAAGCGGACGTAAACATCAGGGTTGCAAAGGAATTCTGCGCAACCGTGTCCGAAAAGGCGGTAGGGCAGAAGATTTTAGAAAGTCTCAACCCCGCTCAGCAGGTTATAAAAATCGTCAACGAAGAACTCATTAACTTAATGGGTCCTGCAAACGCAAAGCTCACCGTTGCGCCTAATCCCCCCACGGTCATTATGATGTGCGGTCTGCAGGGCGCAGGTAAGACGACGCTGTGCGGCAAGCTTGCACTTCTTTTAAAAAAGGGCGGCAAAAAGCCCCTTTTGGTCGGGTGCGACGTGTACCGCCCTGCGGCAATCGAACAGCTTAAGGTCGTGGGCAAAAACGTCGGCGTAGAAGTGTTTGAAAAGGGTACTCAAAGCCCCGTTAAAACCGCACCGCAGGCGATAGATTACGCCAAGTCGATGGGTTACGACACCGTGATAATAGATACTGCAGGCAGGCTTGAGATAGACGAAGAGCTGATGCAGGAGCTTGAAAATATCAAAAAGGCTGTAAGGGTAGACGAAATACTCTTAACCGTCGATTCAATGATGGGTCAGGTGGCAGTCAACGTTGCAAAGACCTTTAACGAAAGGTTGGAAGTAACGGGTATCGTCCTGACCAAGCTCGACGGCGACACGAGGGGCGGTGCGTGCCTTTCCATTAAGGCGGTCACGGGCAAGCCCATCAAGTTTATCGGCGTAGGCGAAAAGTCGACCGATTTGGAATACTTCTATCCCGACAGAATGGCGTCCCGAATTTTGGGTATGGGCGACGTTTTAACCCTTATCGAAAAGGCGCAGGAAGCCGTTTCCGCCGAAGAAGCGAAGAAGATGCAGAAGAAGATGATGGAAAATTCCTTCACTTTGGAAGACTATCTCGTTCAGTTTGAAAGTATGAAAAAGATGGGCGGTGCGCAGGCGTTAATCTCTATGATGCCCGGGCTTTCGGGTAAGATTAAAGACGGCGACGTCGACGAAAGCAAGTTCGATAGGATTAAGGCGATTATCCTTTCAATGACCCCGCAGGAGCGCAGAGAGCCTGCCATCATAAACGCCAACCGCAAAAAGCGTATCGCCGCAGGCAGCGGCACTTCCGTTCAGGAAGTAAACCAACTTTTAAAGCAGTTTGAGCAGACTAAGCAGTTGATGAAGCAGCT
>CAMAHZ010000133.1 GCA_945834965.1 uncultured Clostridia bacterium
ATATTGACGAAGGCGACTGGGGCGACGACGAATTGATTGACATTGACAATCCCTATAACCCGGACTTAGGCGGTATTATGGGCGTTAACTCCATTGTTGACGATTTCACCGAATGGTTCAACAGCGGCGACTTCGGCTTTAATATCAAGGTTGAGTACTCCACCTTCGGCACAAACGAAGACTTATATAATCGTTTAAATTTAGGCGACAAGTACGATTTAGTCTGCCCGTCCGAATATATGATTATGAAGCTTTTAAACGAAGGCAAGCTTGAAAAGTATTCGAGCGACTTCTTTGACGCAAGCAACGAGCAAAACTACTATAAAAACAACGTATCCCCTTATATTGCCCAGATGTTTGAAACAAACGGCTGGACGGAATACGCCGCCTGCTATATGTGGGGCACTACGGGGCTCGTCTATAACCCTGAAATTTCCGCCGACGAAGACGTTTTAAGCTGGAATATTTTAAGAAACAGCGATTATAAACGCAGGGTTACAATAAAGGACAACGTAAGAGACGCTTACTTTGCCGCTCTCGGCATCTACAACGCAGAAACCCTTTTAGACGAAACGACGTCTGCACAAATGCGCAGCGAGCTTTTAAACGCAACCGACGATAATACCATTGTCGGCGCAGAAGACGTTTTAAAAGAAATTAAAGAGAACGTCTACTCCTTTGAAACGGACAGCGGTAAAGCAGACATGGTTACGGGTAAAGTCGTTGCAAACTTCCAGTGGTCGGGCGACAGCGTCTATATTATGGATTTAGCCGACGAAGACGACACCGAGCTTTGGTATTCCGTACCCTACGAATGTACTAACCTTTGGTTTGACGGTTGGGTAATGCTTAAAGACGGAATTGATGGCAACAAACAGAAAAAACAAGCCGCAGAAGCTTTCGTAAACTTCCTGTCCCGCCCCGATAACGCAGTAAGAAATATGTACTATATCGGTTACACTTCTTCCATAGCAGGCGGAAACGATATGGAAAACAACGTTGTTTACAACTATCTAAACTGGAACTATGAAGCCGGTGAAGACGTTGAAGAAGTTTATGAATACGACCTTTCCTACTTCTTTGGCGAAGGAAGCGACGCAATCGTTTTAGCCGATAAGTCAACCTTTAATTTTGACGACAGCAACGAGATTAATCAAGGAAGACAGTTGTTTGCACAGTACCCCCCTTCTAACGTAATCGAACGCAGCGTCGTTATGATGGACTTCGGCGATAGACTTTCGCAGATTAATCAGATGTGGATAAACGTAAGGTGTTTAGACGTTAAGGATTTCAACCCTGCTGTCGTTTGGACGGTCGTCGGAATTATCCTTGCAGGCGCAGTCGCATTGACTTTATATAAATTCCGCTATAAGATTTTCATTCGTAAAAGTTACGAAAATTAAACTTTTATGACTTAAGTAAAAATACGGCCTTTCAAGGTCGTATTTTTACTTTAAAAAAAGTTGATTTTTAAATAAAGGTGTTGTATTATATTATAGTCAAAAGAAAAAAGTATTAATTGCAATACGGTTCCGTAGTTAAATGGATATAACAGCCCCCTCCTAAGGGGCCGTTGTGGGTTCGATTCCCGCCGGGACTACCAAAAACGCCCCCGACGAATATTTCGTCGGGGGCGTTTTTACGTATCATATTATTTTCTCTTTTTTGAGATAAGCACGTTGCAAAGGACGTACGCGGCAAGACATACCGCTATGGATAATGCAGTAATTAGATACATTACCCACACTTCCACCTTATTTCCAAAGAAATAAAGATTGCAGTCAATAGAATCTTTAATTCCTTCCACCACTTCACTCGGCCAACCGAGCGAGACCATTTCCCTGAACGTTCCACCCATAGCGGCGTTACGAATCATTGAAGTGCCGTAAGTGCCCGGAAGGAAACATAACACGTTCTGCAAACCCGTACCAAAGCTATGTATGGGCATATACGCACCGCACAAAAAGCCGTATCCTGCCGAAACAATCGTACCAACGGCGGACATCTGACCTTGCGATGTTAAAAAGAAATTTATAACCGACGAAAGCGCAGTACCGAACATAGTTAATAAAACGACGTCTAAAAGGCATAAGAACACGTCACCTACGCTCATATACCAACCACTTATTCCAACATAAGCAAGGCACAATCCAAGCGCTATAAAGCTAATTAAAAGCGTTGAAACAAGCGTGCCGAGATAGTACGCAATGGCGTGCATAGACCTTTTTGCAGGCGCCATAAGCAAATCGGTTTTTGCACCGTTAACTTTATCCTGCACGATAAGCATATTCGAGCAGAAGGCAACCGTAATACAGCTGACCGCAAGTAACGACGACATGAGCTGACCCGCAACTACGCCGTTGATAAGCGATTCGGGACAGGGCACTTCACCTAAAGACGAAGAGAAAGAATCGCGGTATACTTTCGCAAGGAAGGTTGCGTATAATACGAGCAATATTAAGGGCGTGATTAGCGACGTAAATAACATACCCTTATCTTTAAAGAACATCTTGACGTTTCTTCTAATCTGACTTAAAAGTCCTGTCATTTTGATTCACCCCCTATAAGCTTTTTACCCGTAACCGCAAGGAATACGTCGTCCATTTTGCCCTTAGTAATTTCATAATCATTAAAAATGTCCGGGTTCTGCAAAATTAGTTTAGTCGCCTCTCCCGTGTGGGGTACCGCAACCCTGAACGCTTCGCCTACCTTTTCGTAATTAAGCCCGAGTTTTTGCACGGACGTTTCGTCGGTATTATAAAGAGTAATAAAGTCGCCCGTATACGAATTTTTAAGCTCTAACGGAGTGCCTTCCGCAACAATCTTACCGCCGTCGATTATGACTACGTAGTCGGCGTCTGCCGCTTCTTCCATATAATGCGTGGTCAAAAGTACGGTTACTCCCTTTTCCTTTCTCAGCTTTGTTACTACGTCCCAGATATTCTTTCTCGTCTGGGGGTCAAGCCCCGTCGTAGGCTCGTCTAAAATCAAAATCTTAGGCTCGTGAATTAACGCACGGGCTACGTCCACCCTTCTCTTCTGACCGCCCGAAAGCTTACCTAATGTACGCTTTAAAATGGGAGTCAAGTCGAGCAGTTCGCAGAGTTCGTCAAGTCTCTTTTTAAATGCTTTGCCCGTAATTCCGTACAATGCCGCCCTGAATTGCAGATTGTCGTACACGGTTAAACATTTATCGAGTACGGAATTTTGGAACACTACGCCTAAATGCTTTTTAGCCTTGTCTAAATTGCCGTCGACGTCGCACCCGTCTATAAGCACTTTACCTTCGTCCTTGGTAAGCTGACCGCAAATTATTGAAATTGTCGTACTCTTACCGGCACCGTTTACGCCTAAAAAGGCAAACAGCTGTCCTTCTTCAACCGAAAAACTTAAGCCGTTAACTGCGTGTACGTCTTTAAAGCTCTTATGCAGGTTTTCAATCTCTATAACTTTATTCACTTGTATCTCCTTTACTCGCTCATAACGGCTTTAATGCTCGTTTTGCTTATTATAAGCGAATACGCTAAATTAATCAACTCGTAAACTACGATAAATATCGCCAAACATATACCAAACGTTTTCCAATCAAACGAATAGGCAGGCACGTTGTCAAACGAAGCAAACACGATATTAACCATTACCACAAGAATACCGTACTGATAAGCAGAGCCTATTGCAAAGCCGATAAATGCAGGAATGTGGTACAGTCCCAACACCGCTACGGCACATTCTTTAAGACTGTATCCCGTAACCTTTAGCATTGCAATCTTCTTTTTATTGCCCGCAATAACGGTGGACATTGCAAGGTATAGCGAAACGAAAGCCAAGACTAAGCCCATAATGAGCATCATATATCCCATCATATCGCTTGCGTACTCACGCATC
>CAMAHZ010000134.1 GCA_945834965.1 uncultured Clostridia bacterium
TTAACGTTACAATTCTATCAAACACGCCATAGATTGTCAACATACTGATAACAATTTAAGCATATTTTGAAAGGTTGTACCTTTTACACACGGTTATGAAAAAACCAACAAATTATAAATGAAAGTATTGCCACGCATAGACGGAAGTGATACAAACAATTATTCATAAGTAAACGATAAAAAATTGCCAAACTATGCGCAAGATGTAGTTTGACAATTCAATCTTTACTTACCTGATATTCCCGTTGCCCGTTACTACGTATTTGTAAGTAGTAAGCTCTTTTAACCCCATAGGTCCCCTTGCGTGCAGTTTTTGGGTGGATATACCCATCTCGCAGCCAAGCCCGAACTCGCCGCCGTCGGTGAACCTTGTAGATGCGTTTACGTAGACCGCCGCACTATCTATTGCCGCAACGAAGCGTGAAGCGGTATCTGCATCTTCTGTTACGATACAGTCGCTGTGCCCCGTTGAATGGGCAGAAACGTGAGCAATCGCACCGCCTACTCCGTCTACCGCCGCAACCGCCATTTTATAATCTAAAAATTCGGTGTCGAAATCGCAAGCGCCTGCCTTTTCGCAATTAGGCTTACCGCCTAAAACTGCGTAGCAATTTTCGTCGCAGATAAGCTTAACGGGATTTTGCACCCTGCAATTTACAAGCCTTTCCCATAAAAGGGGTAAAAACTCGCCTATTATCTTCTTATCTACAAGGCAAACTTCCATTGCGTTGCACACCGAAGGACGGGAACACTTTGCATTTTCGATAATCTTTAACGCCTTATCGAAGTCCGCGCCGCCGTCCACGTATACGTGGCATATGCCCGTACCCGTTTCAATGCAGGGTACTTTTGCGTTTTCCACGCACGTTTTAATAAGCCCTGCGCCGCCGCGCGGAATGAGCAAATCTATATACCCTTTCGCCGTCATAAGCGCTACTGCGCTATCACGGGAAGTATCTTCTATAAATCCTATTGAATAGGGGTCTACCCCTACGCTTTCAAGCCCCTTGCGCATAGCTAAAACTATCGCTTCGGCAGAGCGGTGAGCTTCCTTACCCGTACGCAAAACGCAGGCGTTGCCGCTTTTAATGCACAGCGCAGCCGCGTCGGAAGTTACGTTGGGGCGGCTTTCGTAGATTATTGCCACCACGCCCAAAGGTACGGAAAGTTTGGTTATTCTAAGTCCGTCGGGGCGCACGCTCTCTTCTAAAACGTTACCCGTCGGGTCAGGAAGTTTGGCAACTGCCCTTACACCGTCCGCCATTGCCTTTATGCGCTTATCGGTTAAAAGCAATCTATCGAGCATTACGTCGGAAATTATTCCCTTTACCGCCTGCATATCAAGGGCGTTTGCCTGTAAAATGCTATCCGTGTTCTCTTCAAGTGCGTTTGCGATAGCGTAAAGCGCTTCGTTTTTTGCATTGCTATCGAGCAACGCCACCGAGCTCTTTACCGATTTCGTTCTCTCTAATATTTCCTGAGTGGTCATATTTTTCTACCCGTAAATTTAGTACCTACCGCTTTGCCGTCGATGACGTCGTAGACGATTTCGGGCGTTGCGCCGTTGACGATTACCATATCCGCCCCTGCCTGCATACACAGCGACGCGGCGTGAATTTTGGTCGCCATACCGCCCGTACCTAAACCGCTTACCGAACCGCCTGCAATCCCTTCAATTTCAGGCGTGATTTCATCAACTAAAGGAATTAGTTTAGCATTGCCGTCCTTGTGGGGGTCGGCAGAATACAGCCCGTCGATATCCGAAAGCAAAATTAATAGGTCCGCCTTTACGTTAACCGCAACTAATGCGGAAAGCGTATCGTTGTCGCTGACGGAAATTTCCGCCGTTGCAACGGTATCGTTTTCGTTGATTATAGGCAACGCACCCAAATCGAGCAATCTTTCGACCGTGTTTCCGAAGTTGAAAAGTCTTTCGCCGCCGTTCAAATCTTCGGCAGTAACCAAAAGCTGTGCAACGCTTTGGCGGTATTCGGAAAAATACTTATCGTAAAAATACATAAGCTCGCATTGTCCGACCGCCGCCGACGCCTGTTTTGTAGGAATATCGGTAGGGCGCTCTTTAAGCTGAAGCTTACTTCTGCCCAAAGCTATTGCGCCCGACGACACGACTATAACTTCGTGTCCTGCGTTTTTAACGTCGCTTATTACTTTACACAATCTTTCAAAAAGGCGGAAATTCAACTTACCCGTTGAGTGGGTCAGCGTTGATGTACCTATTTTTATAATCAGTCTCATAGTATGAATATTATAAATAATTTTGTATATTTAGTCAAACGTTTGTCATAAACAAAAAGGTCACCCGCAAATATTTGCGAATAACCTTCCCGATATTACAAACATTATGCGCATAGCATATGTCCGTATTCATAATTAATTCGGCAAAAGCCGCAGCGGCGTAAGATTAAACTACGCCGTGAGCCATCATTGCTTCTGCAACCTTTTCAAAGCCGGCAATATTTGCACCCATTACGTAGTTGCCTTCAAAGCCGTACTTCTTAGCAGCATTATCCATATTGTGGTAGATGTTTACCATAATGTTTTTAAGCTTTGCGTCTACTTCTTCAAACGACCAGAAAAGTCTGCCGGAAGACTGAGCCATTTCAAGTGCGGAAGTTGCTACGCCGCCTGCGTTTGCTGCCTTTGCAGGAAGGAATACGACGCCAGCTTTTTGGAATACTTCAATTGCGTCCAAGGTCGAAGGCATATTTGCGCCTTCGCCGACGAACTTAACGCCGTTCTTAACGAGAATTTCTGCGCTTTCTTTGTTGATTTCGTTCTGAGTTGCGCAGGGAAGAGCGATATCGCAAGGAATAGTCCAGATGCCTTGGCAGCCTTCGGTATATTTTGCGCCCTTAACCCTGTCTGCATATTCTTTAATTCTGCCCCTCTTAACTTCCTTGATGTCCTTAACGACGTCAAGCTGAATACCTGCGGGGTCGTAGATATAGCCGTTGCTGTCGTACATAGCAACTACCTTTGCGCCCAAAGACTGAGCCTTTTCGCAAGCGTAGATTGCAACGTTACCCGAACCGGAAATAACGACCGTCTTGCCTTCAAAGCTGTCGCCGCGCATCTTTAACGCTTCTTCGGTGATGTAAACGAGACCGTAGCCGGTTGCTTCCTTTCTTGCAAGCGAACCGCCGTAGGAAAGACCTCTGCCCGTTAAAACGCCGACGTGCTCGTCGCGAATTCTCTTATACTGACCGAAAAGGAAACCGATTTCTCTGCCACCTACACCGATGTCGCCTGCGGGTACGTCGGTATCAGCGCCGATATGTCTGTAAAGCTCAGTCATAAAGCTCTGGCAGAATGCCATAACTTCCCTGTCGCTCTTGCCCTTGGGGTTGAAGTCGGAACCACCCTTGCCGCCGCCGATGGGCAAACCGGTAAGGCTGTTCTTTAAAATCTGCTCTAAGCCAAGGAACTTGATGATGGAAAGGTTTACGGAAGGATGGAAACGGAGACCGCCCTTGTAAGGACCGATTGCACTGTTGAACTGTACTCTGTAGCCCTTATTAACCTGTACTTTGCCGTTGTCGTCTACCCAGGGAACACGGAACATAACGACTCTTTCAGGTTCAACAAAACGCTCTAAAAGCGCAGCCTGCTCGTATTCGGGGTGCGCGTTTACCATAGGTTCAAGCGAAGTTAAAATTTCGGTTGCCGCCTGATGGAATTCGGGTTCGTTGGGGTTGGTCTTTTTAAGGTTGTCTAATACCTTCTGTACGTATGACATAAATATTCTCCTTTATCTCTCATAGATTTAATCGCCGTACGTCAAGGC
>CAMAHZ010000135.1 GCA_945834965.1 uncultured Clostridia bacterium
GATGAAAAATTAAAGATTGAAAGAGAGCTGTTCTCTCAAGGGTACAAGCTCGTGTGCGGTGCGGACGAAGTTGGCAGGGGACCTTTGGCAGGACCGGTCGTTTGCGCAGCGGTCATTATGCCTACGGACAGTATTATCGAAGGCGTAGACGACAGTAAAAAATTATCCGCAAAAAAGCGTGAAGAGCTGGCGAAAAGGATATGCGAAAATGCGATTGCCTACCGCATATGCCGCATTGAACCGCAGATTATAGACGAAATTAACATACTTCAAGCCACAAGGCTCTGTATGAAAAACGCCGTCGAAGGGCTTTCGGTTACGCCCGATTTTTGCATAACCGACGGCAATATGACTCTTGATATAGCCATTCCCCAAAGGTCGATTGTAAAGGGCGACGCGCAGAGCTATACGATAGGCGCGGCGTCGATAATCGCAAAGGTGTACAGGGATAACGTTATGAAAGAGTACGCCGAAAAGTACCCCGAATACGGGTTTGAAAGCAACGTGGGCTACGGCTCTGCCGCACATATAAAGGCGATTGAAAAGTACGGGCTTACGCCCATTCACCGCAGGAGTTTTACGACTAAATGGCAGTAAACGGCAAAAAGCGCAGGCTCGGTTTTTGGGGCGAGCGCAGGGCGGCAAGGTTTTTAAAAAAGAGCGGCTATAAAATTTTATGCCGCAACTTTAGGTGCAAGCAGGGCGAGATTGATATTATCGCTAAAAAGGGGGACGTAATTGCGTTTACGGAAGTTAAAACGCGCACTTCCGACTGCTTTGGCGAACCCAACGAAGCGGTTGACTTCTCTCGTCGGCGCAGATATATCAATGCGGCAGGTCAGTATTTGTATATAAACGGCATTCGCCCCGACGAATTCGTTTTAAGGTTTGACATAGTCGAAATCAAAAAGGGCGAAATTAACCATATCGAAAACGCATTCGAGTGGTAGAAAGGTGTTAATTTTTACGGCGATTATATATACATATTATATATAATACGCCTTTATTTAAGCTTCGCGAGCGCTTTGAAAATAAACTTCGTAATAGTTCGTCGAGCTGTGGCAACTCTCAGTCATTTACGATTTAGTAAACTCCTTCGAGTTTTCCGCGCTCTCCTGCTCTTACTCGTTTCTTTTCAAAGGAACATACCCCGATAAAGTAAAGATTTTATTCGTCATTGCGAGCGGAGCGTGGCAATCCCATCGGGTATGGGCGGACTTTTTAAATAATCAATTCCTTACTCTCGCTTTCCCTGAAGAACAGGGAAAGTGTCTTGCGCAGAGCGCAAGACGATAGAGTTTGATATTTCCAAATAACATTCACCATAATATTTACCGCAAAAAAACACGGACGTAACTCGTCCGTGTTTTTACGTTTTAAAAATCGCTTTCAAAATAAGACCGAAGATAAACGTAGCCAACGCACCTACGAATGCGGTTAAAATTCTGTTAAAAAAATCCTTGCGCTTTTGAATTGCTTCGCTTTTAAATGCAAGTCCGCTCGCCTTAAGCGACACAACGTACATCTTTTCGCCCTTTCTCTCGGAAGAAATCAAATCTAAATATCCGCTGTTTTTAAGCGATAATAGTGCGTTTTCAACCCTTTCGGCGGTATAACGCCTGCGTTGCGGTACGACGTTGAGTATGTCGAAGGGGGAAATTAAACAACCGTCCGTGCCGTCGCACAGGCAGTAGACGGCGCTCATAACGTCGTTTTCACATTTGTTCAGCATCTCACACGACCGCCGCGATTATCGCCGTAACGCACCCGCCGAGCATTCCGCCCAAAAACGCGGCTACGGCGGCATAGATATAAACCCTGTTTGCGTTAAGCTTGGGTTCGTCAAGCTCGTCCCGTTCGTTTTCTACGGCGTTTTGGCTTTCAATCTCTTCGGGGGGCTCGTACTTTTTAAGTGCGGCAATGCAAAACACTTCGCCCCGTACGTATTTAACGTCCGCACAGCCGTCCGCAACAAGCTTTTTCAGCGCCGCTTCAAGCGTATCCCGATTGCGCAAATCTTCGGGAAAGACTTCGGTCAACTCGTCCTCGTAAAAAATTTTATATCCGTCCGTTCCATAGCTATATAGCAGGGAAGAGAGAGATATTAAAATATCGTCCATAAGGATAGTATGAATATTAAATTCTAATAATATTCACAACCTAAACCTTGCTTTCCCTAAAGAATAGGGAAAGTGTCACGAGTGAAAGCGAGTGACGGTAGAGTTTGATAATTCAAATAATTATATCGTTACTTAACTATTATACTCGTAGTCGTGCCGGCAATAAAGATTGCAAGCGCAACGCCCATAACTACGTAGCTTAAAATTACGAAAATCGTCCTTAATCTGCCTTCGCCGCCCCTTTGTTTCATAGCGTTTAAAAAGCTTACCGAAGCAAGCTCGGCAATCATACTTGCAATTAAAAAGTACACGGCGATTCCGTTTTTAACTACGAACGTGAACACGATTGAAAGAATAAGCAGTACGCAACCCACCGCAAAGCAACCAAGCGAAATATAGAAGTGGGTCATATAGTTTTTCTTCTTTTCTTCTTCGGAAATTTCTTCAGGCTCTTCGTTTAATCGTTCGTTATTGTCGTTCATCTCGTCTCTCCTTAAAATGTGCGTCGGGCGCAACTAATATGGTTTTTTGGTTGGCGTATTCAAAGTATCCTAAAGCGCCGTTTTTGGGCTTTTTAACGTTCCTGCGTTTGGTAAAATCAACGGGTACTTTGCCGTTTTCCCTTGCGTCGGAATAGTACGCACAGACTTCGGCGGCAAATTTAATTATCTCGTCCGTCGCGTCTTTTCCCTGTAAAATAATCCCCACGTGCGCAGAGTGATAGGTCTTGGCGTGTAGCCATATATCGTCCCCGTCCAGCCCTTTGGTAAGGTTGTCGTTCTGCACGTTATTTCTGCCGCACACGACTAAATACCCGTCAAACGAGTACTCTCTAAAGTTACTCTCAGCCCTGGCTTTTTTCTGCTTTCCGCCCTTAAGCTTTGGCGGCGGCGGAAGAAGGGAAAGGGATATAAGCTCGTCTCTCGTCTCCTTCAAATCGGTCAGATTTTCTGCGTAGACAAGGTTGCTTTCAATCGTCTTTAAATAGTTCAGCCTTTCAAGCTCGTCGACCTTTCTCGCCGATAAATTTACTTCCGTTCTCTTTAATTTTGCGTACCTTTTATAGTACCGCTGTGCGTTTTGGGAAGGGGATAGTAGGGGGTCTAAGTCGATTTTTATCTTGCCGCAGTTCTCGTCGTAATAGTTCACGGCTTCAAATATGCTCATACCCCGTTCAATGGCGTATATGTTGGCGGTAATCAGCTCGCCCTTAAGTTTTACGCTCTCGGCTTTTTCACATTCGGACAGTTTGTCGTAGACGTCGGCAAGCCTTTTTTCAACCTTTTTAACGGCGGAAGAGAGTGCGGAATTCAGTTTACGTTTTTCGTCTTCAAACTTCTTCTTGTATACGGCGTAATCGTAAAACTCTCTCTGCGCTAAAAGCAAGCTCTCACGCTTGACCCCGCCCAAAGAATCTCTTGCCTTAAAGTCGATAGCCGCCCCGTCGTGATAGATTACGCAGGGGGTAGGCTCGCCTTCGTTCAAATAGGAATAGACCTGCTCGGCGGTCACCCCTTCGCCGTAAAGGGCAATAATATCTTCCGCGGTGGTGTAGGCAACGCCGGCTACCTTTTCGGCAATGAATTTAGCCGAGCCGCCGTCCATATAGCCGTCCTTATTTTCAAACGCTTTTTTTATTGCGTTTATATCGTTCTGC
>CAMAHZ010000136.1 GCA_945834965.1 uncultured Clostridia bacterium
GGGGTAGGTTAAATAATAATTAAGGATATATATAAGTATGAAATATAAATTAAACTTCGAGCTCGTTCCAGAGAGCTGTTGGTGTTCTAACTTGCGTTCAGCCCTTCCGCCGGCGGCGTGGGATATAATCCGCAAAAAGGCGTACGCCCGAGCAGGCGGCAAATGTATGATTTGCGGCACGCCTACCGCCCGACTTGAAGCGCACGAGCAATGGAGCTACGACGACGAGAATTGCGTGCAGAGCCTTGCAAATATTATCGCAGTCTGCAAAGCCTGTCACGAAGTCATTCATATCGGGCGTACCCAGCTTTTAGGCAGGGAAGAAACGGCGAGCGAACACTTTATGAAGGTGAACGGCTGTAGCTATTCAGAGTACAAAAAAGCCTTGGGCGAAGCGAACGCCGTCCACAGAGAACGCAGCCGCAAAGAGTGGCTGTTAGACGTATCTAAGCTTAAAGATTTTACCTGAAAAACTTGCGAAAAGCCTTTGCGCATAGGGGTTTTTGCTTTTTTCAGCCCCTACATATTGTAATTATGTTAAAAACTTTCATACAATATATAGTGGTGGTTTGGTTGACATTACGGCGCGACAGTCATATAATAATGACCGTTGCGCTTATATTTTGCCTTAAATTTACGCAAAATAACTTAAAAACCGCTAATTTTCGCAGGTTTACCCAAGCAACCATATATAAGTAAACTTTATACAATATATTGTGTTTTAATTATTGACAATCAACAATATATGTGTTATTATAAAGATGTTCCGCATAAATCATACGTGAATTAAAAGGGGAAAAGATATGAAAGTTATTAAAAGAGATAATTCGGTCGTTGATTTCGACAGGTCTAAAATAGCCAAGGCGATAGGCAAGGCTAACGAAGCTGTTGATGAAGAAGAGAGAATTACCGCCGCTCAGATTGAAGAAATCGTAGACGATATTTCTCGCCGTCACCGCACGAGATTGCTCGTTGAAGACATTCAGGATATGGTGGAAGAAAAGCTTATGGAATTGCAGAAGTTCCAGCTTATGAAAGCCTATATTCTGTACAGGTACGAGCGTGCTTTGGTAAGAAAGGCAAACACCACCGACGAGAGCATTCTTTCGCTTATAAGAAACGCCAACAAGGACGTTATGGAAGAGAATTCCAACAAGAACGCCCGTACGGCGTCCACTCAGCGCGACTTGATTGCGGGCGAAGTCTCCAAGGACCTTACCCGTCGTATTCTCCTGCCCGAATTCGTGTCCAAGGCTCACGACGAAGGCGCCATTCACTTCCACGATGCGGACTACTTCTTACAGCCCATTTTCAACTGCTGTCTGGTAAACATCAAGGATATGCTCGACAACGGCACCGTTATTAACGGCAAGCTTATCGAAAGCCCTAAATCCTTCCAGACGGCTTGTACCATAACCACGCAGATTATCGCGTCCGTCGCGTCTTCTCAGTACGGCGGTCAGTCGGTAAACGTTGCGCACCTTGGCAAGTATTTGCGCCGCTCGGCGGATAAGTACCGCGCACAAATCGAAGAGCAGTTCGGCGACACCGTCACCGAAGACGTTAAAAAGAAGTTCGTCGATATGCGCGTTAAGGAAGCGCTTAAGGCAGGCGTGCAGACCATTCAGTACCAAATCAACACGCTTATGACCACCAACGGTCAGTCGCCCTTCGTAACCCTGTTTATGTATCTCGACGAAAGCGACGAGTATATCGAAGAAAACGCTATGATTATCGAAGAAATCTTAAAGCAGCGTTATCAGGGTATCAAAAACGAAGTGGGCGTTTACGTAACCCCTGCGTTCCCCAAGCTCGTCTACGTCTTGGACGAAAACAACTGCTTAAAGGGCGGCAAGTACGACTATTTAACCCGTCTTGCGGTTAAGTGTTCTTCTAAGCGTATGTATCCCGACTACATCTCCGCAAAGAAGATGAGAGAGAATTACGAAGGCAACGTGTTCGCGCCTATGGGCTGCCGTTCCTTCCTTTCCGCTTGGAAGGACGAAAACGGCGAATACAAGTTCGAAGGCAGGTTCAACCAGGGCGTCGTTTCCATAAACCTTCCCCAGTGCGGTATTTTAGCCAAGGGCGACGAAGAGAAGTTCTGGCAGATTTTGGACGAGAGATTAAACCTTTGCTACGAAGCGTTGATGTGCCGCCACCGCGCGTTGGAAGGCGTAACCAGCGACGTATCCCCCGTGCATTGGCAGTACGGCGCAATCGCAAGATTAAAGCCGGGTGAAAAAATCGACAAGTACCTTCACAACGGATATTCCACGTTATCTTTGGGATATATCGGCTTGTACGAAGTTACAAAGCTCGTAAAGGGCTGCAGCCACACGAGTGAAGAAGGTCAGAAGTTTGCAATTAAGGTTATGCAGACCATGCGCGACGCTTGCGACAAGTGGAAGAAGGAGACGGGCTTAGGCTTTGCGCTCTACGGCACGCCTGCGGAATCGCTCTGCTACCGCTTTGCAAGGATTGATAAGGAACGCTTCGGCACTATCGAAGATATAACCGACAAGGGCTATTACACCAACAGCTACCACGTTGACGTGCGTGAAAAGATTGACGCTTTCTCTAAGTTCAAGTTTGAAAGCCAGTTCCAGAAGATTTCTTCGGGCGGCGCAATTTCCTACGTTGAAATTCCCAACATGAAGCAGAACTTAGACGCTATGGAAACCGTCGTTAAGTTTATCTACGACAATATCCAGTACGCAGAATTTAATACCAAGTCCGACTACTGTCAGGTGTGCGGCTTCGACGGCGAGATAATAATCAACGCCGACAACGAATGGGAATGCCCCGTCTGCCACAATAAGGACCAGCGCAAGATGAACGTAACCCGCCGTACCTGCGGCTATTTGGGCGAAAATTTCTGGAACGTCGGCAAGACTAAGGAAATTAAATCAAGGGTTTTACACCTTTAAGGTGGCGTGAAGATTATTGCGCCAAAGCGGTAAACTCGCCGTGGCACTTCCGCCACGGCGTAACTTATAGAAAGGGGATATAAATTATGAACTATGCCACTATCAAATGGTACGACATATCCAACGGCCCCGGCGTACGCGTCTCGCTGTACGTTTCGGGCTGCCGCAATCATTGCAAGGGTTGCTTTAATAAGGAGACTTGGGATTTCGACTACGGCGAGCCGTTTACTAAAGACGTCGAAGATAAGATTATCGAAGGTTTAAAGCCCGACTATATCAGCGGCTTTACCCTTTTGGGCGGCGACCCGTTCGAGCCTGAAAACTCTAAGGCGCTTGCGCCCTTTATGAAACGCCTGCGCTCAATCTATCCCGAAAAATCGTTCTGGTGTTTTACGGGCTACGACTTGGATTCCGAGCTGTTAACGGGCAAGAAAGGTGACTTAAGCGACGTTATGGACATTTTAAACACGCTCGACGTGCTTGTAGACGGCAGATTTATAGAAGAAAAGAAGGACTTAAATCTTCGCTTTAAGGGTTCTTCCAACCAGCGCACCATACTCGTTAAGCCCACGCTTGAAAGGGACGAAGTCGTGCTGTGGGACGGCGAGACCAAGGTTTAACGATATACGCAAGGGGAAAAATCAAGATGGAAAAAACGCAAGTATCTATAAAGAAACTCAACGCAAACGCAACTATACCCACCTACGGCAGCGAGTATGCCGCCGGTGCAGATTTGTACGCCTGCCTTGACGG
>CAMAHZ010000137.1 GCA_945834965.1 uncultured Clostridia bacterium
GAAAGGAGCAAACGTAATGACGTGCCGATACCTCACATACGAGGGCAGAAAAAACCTTGAGGCTCTTTATGCGGACGGCGAAAGCCTTACCTACATTGCCTCCAAACTCGGAGTACACCTTGCCACCGTTTACAGAGAACTAACGCGCGGCGGCACGGGTGAGCTTGACAATAACGGGCGCTGCGGTTATAGCGCAGAACTCGGGCAAAAGCGCGTTAGCGAAAATTTCAAACGCCGCGGCAGACGAGCGGCAAATAAATAATAAAACGGAGTGATTTTGTTATGAACAAGGTACGCAGAAAAGAATTGCAGGAACTCTACGACATTATCTCCGAGGCAAAAGAGCGCCTCGAGATGTTGCACGACGAGGAGGAGGAATACAAGGACAATATGCCCGAAAACCTCCAAAGCTCGGAACGCTACGAAAGAGCAGAGGCGGCGGTAGACGCTCTCGACTCTGCCGTATCCTCTCTTGAGGAGGCACTCGACTACATAGAGGAGGCGCAAGAATGACAGAGCAAAAAGAGCGCCTCAAGAAACTATATGCCCTCGCCTTGCGCGGCGTTGGCGGCGAAAAAGAGCAAGCCCAGGCTATACTCGATAAATTACTTAAAAAATATGCTATGACGCTTGACGACCTCGACGACGAGGTTATACAAGAGTACGACCTCGAATACCACGGCAAAGAGCAAGACCGTATTTTAATGCAGACCGCATATAAAGTTACGGACGATAAAAACGCGTTCAACCACTTGCAATATAACCATAGCGGCAGAGCTTGCCGTACTCGCCTACGCGTGCGCTGCACCGCTGCTCAAAAGGCAGAGATAGAGTTTTTGTTTAACTTTTATGTAAGGCTTTGGGAAAAAGAAAAAGAGGCTTTACTACAAGCGTTTTTCCAAAAGCACCGTATTTTTGGAAATCTCAAAGACGGAGAAAGCGGAGCGGAGCTTTCTCCCGAGGAATTGTTAAAGCTCGAACTTATGATGAAAGGGCTATCGGACGAACAGCCATTAAAGCAGCTCACGGACGGAGCGGCAAATAAATAATAAAACGGAGTGATTTTGTTATGGAAAATGTTTTAGAAAAAATGGAACGTATCGACGGTAAAAGAAAAATAGCTGATTTTATCGTTAAGCAAAAAATGGACTACGGCTTTAAGGTCAAGTATGCGACCATACGCGCCCGTGAATTTGTCCGCGAGTGCGATATGCGCGACCTTAATTATCACGTATCGGTAGGAGGATTAGACAGCATTACGCTTTTTCTCTTTCTTAAATCAATAGGTATTGACGCTCCAGGTATTAGCGTGTCGTACCTCGAGGACTTGAGCATACAGCGTATACATAAACAACTCGGCATAGAGCGGCTCGTTTCAGCGGTAAAGCCAGACGGTACACGCTGGACGAAACCGCAAATAATACAAGAGTTTGGCTTTCCTGTTCTATCAAAAGAAATCGCGGCAAAAATAGAAACTCTCGCAAACCCGACAGAAAAGAACAAAACAGTAAGGCACGCTATTATAACGGGCGAAACGGGAGAATACGGCGGCTTTCAAAAAAACAGTCGTATGAAAATGTCGCAAAAATGGCTTGAAAAATTCGGGGGCTACGCCAACGACTACGAGGGCACAAACTATCAAATACCAAATTTCAAGGTATCGTCGAAATGCTGCTACTATCTCAAAGAAAAACCTTGCGACGACTGGGCGAAAGAACATAATAGTGTTCCATTCTTGGGACTTATGGCGTCGGAGGGCGGACGACGTGCAAAATCTTTAATGATTAACGGGTGTAATTACTTCGGTAAGTCTACGATACGCTCCGCGCCCTTTGCTATTTTTTCACGACAAGACCTTTTGCAACTTGCCCTCGACTTAAACGTTCCCGTCCCCGAAATTTACGGAACTATCGAGAGGGACGAGGACGGGCAATTAAGAACTACGGGAGCGCAGAGAACGGGGTGCTCAATGTGCGGCTTTGGTATTCAGCTTGAAAAGCGCCCGCACCGTTTCGACCAGCTAAAGGAGAGAAACCCGAAAGAATGGGAGTACTGGATGTATAAATGCTGTACTGACGAGCTTACGGGTGAAAAATACGGTTGGGCTCGGGTACTTGATTATATAGGCATAGGCTATTAAAAAGGAGGTATCGCAATGTGCAAACCCGTAAAATGCCCGCAATGCGGACACGAATTTACACCCGAGAGGGCTATTAAGTCGGGAGCCTGGACTCCCGAGGAGGACGAGCTGTTACTGAACGGCTACAAAAAGGAGCGGAAAACCATTGCCGAGCTCTCGGACGAGCTTAACCGCTCCCAGGACGCAACCCGCAACCGCTTATTTGTCCTCCGCGGCGGAGGCAAGCCTAAAGGCGTTACGGCAAGTGTGCAGCTCACGGCAAAAGAATACGACGAAATGAGAGCAGCACGCCAGGAAGTAAAGAGCGCCCGAAAGCTCGTAGAGCAAGCAAAGGACACCGAGCGCGAGCTCGCCGCCTTTTACGCTCTCGGTAAGCAGCTTATAAACGCAAGGCAAAACAAGCGAGTTATCGCCCCGCTGTTTGAGGAGCTCGAGCGACTCGTTAATGCCTACAAGTTTTAGGAGGCAAGCCGTGCAGAAATACAGCCGTAAAGAATTACGCGAGAGGGAGCGCCTCGGCTACTCGCGTATATCGGCAGGGCGGCAATGCTGCTACATAATCAAACAAGCAGCCGCCGCAAAACTGCGGGACTTTCGCTCACGCTTTAAGTTATGGACTACGAGAGGCAAAAGCTGTAAGCGTTGTTGCTTACGGTGTAAATATTTCGGCTATTGCAGCCCCGATTTTAATAACGATAAGGAGTAAAAGTTATGAACAGCAATATTTTACGCGCCATTGAGTCGCTTTGCGACGATATAGCCACCGACAGAAACATAGAGAATAACCAAAAGAGAGCAAATGCAATTTTAACTCTTGCTTTCGGCGGGATATTCACGCCCGAGGAAATCGAGGAGGATTACACCGAGGACGACTCCGCAGCGGGAGCGGAAAAAGATAAAATCAAATTCCCGAAACCTGGCGAGCAATTCGAGTATAACGGCGTTAAGTTTACCGCTCTCGGAGAGGAGCAGGGCGGCATACTTGCCATTGTTTCGGAATTGCTCGAGGACGAAATGCCGCTTGACGAAAGCAATAAAAACGACTGGCGCACCTCCTCGCTCCGTAAATACCTTAACGGAGAATACCTCGAACAATTCAACCGCGGCGACCTCCTCCCGTTTGTATCGGACTTGACCTCCGACGACGGTATGAAAGACTACGGCACCGCCGAGGATTACGTTTTCCTCCTCTCGTGCGACCTTTACCGCAAATACAGAAGGTTTGTGCCGCGCTTTAATAATTGGTGGTGGACGCTTACGCCCTGGACTTGCAACCCGTCCTTCGCGCCCGGCGCGCGCAATGTCTACTCCTCGGGCGAAGTGAGCAACAACTCTGCGTGTTACAGTAACGGCGTAGCCCCCGCTTGTCTGTTTAATCCTAAAATCTTTGAATAATCCGCCTCGATAGAGGCGAGAAAGAGAGGACATTATGGAGCAGATAAAAATTGAAAAAGACGGCTCTATGTCTATTCCCGCACCTGGCAATATGAAAATCACGGTTGAAATGAC
>CAMAHZ010000138.1 GCA_945834965.1 uncultured Clostridia bacterium
GAAAACAGTATGGGCAGCGAAGAAGACTGGGAGCTTGCAACTTCTTCATTAAAGAAGGCTCTCGACGAAATGAATATCGAATACGAAATCAACGAAGGCGACGGCGCGTTCTACGGACCTAAGATTGACTTCCATCTTCAGGACAGTATAGGCAGAACGTGGCAATGCGGAACCATTCAGCTTGACTTCCAGATGCCCCAGCGTTTCGAGCTTGAGTACGTAGGCGAAGACGGCAAAAAGCACCGCCCTATTATGATTCACCGTGCAATCTTCGGTTCAATCGAAAGGTTTATCGGTATATTAATCGAGCACTTTGCGGGCAAGTTCCCCGTATGGCTTGCGCCTAATCAGGTTAAGATTTTGCCGATTACGGATAGAAATCACGACTATGCGGAAGGTATCTGCAAAAAGCTCACGGCTCTCGGCGTTCGTGCAACCTTAGACGATAGAAGCGAAAAGGTGGGCTACAAAATCCGTGAAGCTAAGCTTGAAAAGGTGCCTTACATTCTCGTCGTGGGCGACCAGGAGCAGGCAAACGGCACGGTTAACGTAAATAAGCGTGACGTGGAAGAAAAGCAGTCCTTGACCGTAGACGAGTTTGCGGCTCTCGTTTGCAACGATATTAAAGAAAAAATTGCTTTTTAATGAAAATCGTTTGACAAACGGCATTTAAGTATTGTATTATAACTAAGCAAGCAAAGGTTAACCCCTTTCGCCATTCGCAATAGCGTTTCGGCTAATAAAGTTTTTAGCAGTAAAAAGCTGTAAGAATTTTAACGGGTTACTTTGCGTAGCCCGTTTTATTTTTGAAGAGAGGTATATGGCTATTAAAGACTTGTATCAGGTTAACGACGCAATAAGGGACAAAGAAGTCAGGCTAATCGGCGAAGACGGTCAGATGGTTGGTATTATGTCGTCATCTCAGGCGCTTAAGCTTGCAATCGAAGCTGATTTAGACCTTGTTAAAATTTCCCCTACGGCTAACCCGCCCGTTTGCAAAATTATGGACTATTCCAAGTTTAAGTACGAACAGGCAAAGAAGGATAAGGAAAACCGTAAAAACCAGACGGTCATCGAAATTAAGGAAATTCGCCTTTCAATGACCATTGACGTTGGCGACATAGCCGTAAAAACCAAGCAGTGTTTGAAATTCCTTGAAGCAGGAAACAAAGTTAAGGTTTCCATAAGAATGAAGGGAAGGGAAAACGCAAGGGCTTTTCAAGGCGTTAAAGTTATGGAAGACTTTTTTGAAGGCTTAGGCGGCAAGGCCGTGCTCGATAAAAAGCCTGCGGCTGAAGGCAGAATGATTACTATGATGCTTTCGCCTGCAAAACAATAAATTAGAAAATATCATCGGAGGATAAATAAAATGCCTAAACAGAAATCACATAGCGGTTCCAAGAAGCGCTTCTGGCTGACTGCAAGCGGTAAGGTTCAGAGACCTCACGGCGGCAAGAACCACAAGGCTGAAACCAAGAACAGAAAGAGAAAGAGAAATTTGCGTCAGAATACGCTTGTTTCCACCACACAGGAATCTACCGTAAAGTCCATGATTCCTTACAAGGGTTAATAGGAGGTAATAGTTATGCGTATTAAAAGGTCAGTTAATGCATTAAAGAAACGTAGAAAGATTTTACGCCTTGCAAAAGGTTATTTTGGTTGCAAATCGAAGAACTACAGAATAGCTCGCGAAGCTGTTATGAAGTCCTTAAATTACGCTTACGTAGGCAGAAGGCTTAGAAAGCGTGATATGCGTCAGCTTTGGATTGCCCGTATCAATGCAGCAGCAAGGATTAACGGACTTTCCTATTCCAAGTTCATGCACGGACTTAAAGTTGCAGGCATCAACCTTAACAGAAAAGTTTTGGCTGATTTGGCTGTAAACGACGCAGTTGCTTTTGCTGCTCTCGCAGAAAAGGCTAAGGCTGCTGTTTAATAGAAAGTTTTTAAAGGGTAGCGAAGGTCTTTGCTACCCTATAAGCTATATTTTTACAATTCTAAATAATTTTTGACCGATTAAAATGATTATTTCGTCTAAGGACAACGCACTAATTAAAAAGGTTAGCTCGCTGAGCGATAAAAAATACCGTAAGTTATACGGTCAATTTATCGTTGAAAGCGTTAAAGCTGTGGCTGAGTGCATAAATGCCGGTATGGACGTAGAAGTAATTATTTGTACCCAAGACCTTGCGGATAAATTTACCGGTGCGCAGGTCGTGACCGACGCAGTATTTTCAAAAATTTCGACGGAAAAGTCTCCGCAGGGAATGCTCGCCGTCGTAAATACGCCTGAAAACACGTTGTGCGCACCTAAGGGGAACTGCCTTTTATTAGACAGGTTGCAGGACCCGGGTAATCTCGGTACGATAATACGAACGGCAAACGCGGCGGGGTATGAAGATATTTATCTTTATAACTGTACCGACGCTTATTCGCCTAAGGCAATAAGGGCGAGTATGGGCGGAGTATTTAACGTCAATTTGCACGAAGGTAATTTAGACGAAATCTTTAACGCGCTTGAAGGTGTTCAGGTTTTAAGTGCGGATATGGACGGCGAGAACGTGTTTGCCTTTACCCCTGAAGATAAAGTCTGTCTTTGTGTGGGGAATGAAGGTAACGGTCTTTGTGACGAAGTGATTGCCCGTTCAGACAATACGGTCAAAATTCCGATGAGGGATAGTTGTGAGAGTTTAAACGCCGCAATTTCAGCGGCAATCGCAATGTATGCCCTTAAAAATAATCAAAGGAGATAATTTTATAATGTCAGGACATTCTAAATGGCATAATATACAGGCAAAGAAAGGTAAGACGGATGCCGCAAGGGGCGCAATATTCACCAAGCTCGGCAGAGAACTTGCCGTTGCTGCAAAGATTAACCCTAACCCCGATACCAACAGCAAGCTTGCCGACGTAATTGCAAAGGCAAAAGCTGCAAACATGCCCAACGATAACATTAAAAGGTCTATCGCAAAAGCCGCAGGCGAGCTTTCAGGTAAGGACTATAAGGAACTTACCTATGAAGGTTACGGTGTTGCAGGCTCTGCGGTAATCATTAAAACGCTTACCGACAACGTAAACAGGACGAGTGGAGATATAAGCGCTACGATGTCACGTTGCGGCGGTCAGATGGGCAAGCCCGGTTGCGTAAGCTATCAGTTTGACAACAAGGGCGTTATCGTAATCGAAAAGACGGTTAAGCTTGACGAAGACACGATGATGGAATACTGCCTTGAAGCTGAAGCAGAAGATTATTCGGTTGAAGAAGACGTATATGAAGTTTACACAACGCCTGAAAGCTTCTCAACGGTTAGAAAGTACTTTGAAGATAAGGGCGTAAGCTTCCTTGAAGCTGAAATAAAGATGGTTCCCCAAACGACCATAACCCTTCCCGAAGATAAGCTTGCAACTTTTATCAAAATGCTTGATAAACTTGACGAGCTTGACGACGTTCAGAACGTTTACCACAACGTTGAACTCCCCGAAGAGGACGAAGAGGACTAATTATTTAGGTTATTCAATATTGTAAATCTTTAACTTACAGCGTGGCTTTTATAATAAGCTGCGCTGTTTATTATATATCGTATTAAGTCAGATACCGAGTGGTATATATTGAAATATTTGACGGTTAGTTAAAAATATTTTATAATA
>CAMAHZ010000139.1 GCA_945834965.1 uncultured Clostridia bacterium
ACTGCCAACAAGCGGCACCCCCTGCCGGTTACGCTTGTAGGACTTGAAAGAGTATACGTACCGGGTGCGGTTATCGTATAAACAATCTCAGTTGCAGTCGTACCGGTTACTTCGTAGCTACCGGCTTCCGCATCGGTAACAGCCGTTGCCGTCGTAGTTCCTGCGACAAAGCCCGAACTTGACTTTAAGCCAAACCTTGATTTATTTGAAGAACCCGTGGACGCAAACGAAATCTTTAAAGTACCCGTTCCTGCAAAAGTAACCGTCAACGAATCGCCCTTAATCTCAATAAAGTCTTTACCGTCGTCCGCTCTATGAGTGATAGCCGCGCCGTCTACAAAGCTTAAGAATGAATTTACGCCCGTGAAGCTAGCCGCTGTTAAAGACGTTTGACCAGCCTTAGGTTTACCGTTCTTATCAACTACGGGAGTACCGGTAGAAGCGTCAATTGCCGCATAACTATAGGTGTAAGTAGTCGTCGTGGGAGTTGAAGCAGAAACGGTAACTTCCAACGCCTTGATGTAGGTGTCAGCCGTAGCCGTAAGAGTTGCAACGCCGTTCGTTACGTCGACCGTCCACTTAGAAGTATCGTCGGTATCGTTATAAGCAACGACCTTAATGGTTGCGCCGTCTGCTACAAGGAACTTAAGCACGGTACCCGTATTAACCTGAATATCCGAACCCCTGTTGTTGAACTTACCCGTGGTTGCGTCGATGGTTATGCCCTTCCAGCTCTTAACCGCACCTTGAACCTGACCGCCGTCGTAAGCCAAAAGGTCGATGGTCTTGCTTTCGCTAATAGGTACGATTATTGAAATCGTCTTAAGATAGGCAGCAGTATTTGTCTTGCGCTTAATGGTTACTACGCCGTCTTCGGTTACGGTGTAAGAAGAAACGTTGTTAGCGTCCGTAGTTGCTTCGGTGCCGTTAAACGTAAGCACGCTACCTTTATATACGGCTACGTTAATAACAGTGCCCTTAATTGCCGTGAAGGTTATAGCGGCGTTGTCGTCGCCAAAGCGCAACCAGTCGCCGTTTGCAGCCATTCCGCTGAATGCAATCTTGCCAGCCTTTTCAACAGCCGTTCCGCTGTATACGTAATCTACGCTTTCTTTAATGGTAGGGTCTGCGTCTTCATACTTGCCGTACAAGGTAACGCTTGCTGAAAGTGCGGTAGAATAATCAAACGCCGTGGTCAAAGCTTCGTCAGTGTACAAGCCGACGAGCGTCTTTTGCTCTACTTCAAACCACTCAGCCGCAAGGTCTGCATTGATAACGATATTCTTGTCAACGTAGCCTGCATATGCGGTTGCAGAACCGTCCATAACGGTTACGGAAACCTTATCGTTAGTTGCAGCCCAAGGAGTAGTCCAAGTACACTTGCCGTTAGTCATAGCAAAGATATTTGCCAAGGTATAGTTAGCTGCCTGTTCAGCGGTGAGAACCTTACCGCCGTCTACAGCTTCGGTTATAGCGCCTTCGCCGGTTGAGCCGTATTCGCAGAAGTCAGCGTTTACAGGGCTGTTGCCGCTCATGCTGAACCAACGAGACTTGGTCTTGTCGTCTGCGGTATAGCCGAGCTTTGAATAAGCCTTAGTGAACGAGCAGTTGATGTATGCAACGGTAGCCTTAGCGCCCCAAGGTCTGCCGAGAGACATAGAGCCTTCAAGCAACGTGCCGTCGTCGGTGAACGTACAGCCTGCGAAGATATAGCCGTAGTCGGGCTTATCTGCGTCGGTTGCCTTCATTGCGGTTACGTAACCGTTGTTAGCTTCCTGTCCGTTGGACTTGTTGATAGCCTTAATCGTACAAGCGTCGAAGTATGCAATACCCTTAGCTTCGCCGAAGATGAAGTCGATATTGCCTTCGATAAGAGTATTCTTGAAGTAAGCCCTGCCGTTCTTTAAGTACAAGGTATCCTGGTTGCCGTACAAGTGGCAATCGACAATCTCTGCCTTGTCGCCGTTTACGGTGAGCGCCAAGCCCTGGGGTGAAGCTTCCTTCTTGTTGTCGTTCTTATAGTCGAAATCGTTGCGGATAGTGATATTCTTTGCCGTGAAGTTTTCGCCGTTTACCTGCAAGGTTGCGCACTTTAAGCCGTACTGCGCACCCGATACGGGGTCAACGGTTGACTCAACTGCAGAGTAGGTAAGAATCGATTTATCTTCCGTAGCCGTATTCTGACCGATAAGGGTAAGGTTAGAAAGGTCGGTGGTTATCTTTGCCTTATAAGTACCTGCGGCAACGTTTACAACCTTAACTACGTCCTTATCGAAGTTGCATGCTTCGAGATATCTGATTGCGTCAACTACGGTCTTGAACGTTTCAACGCCGTTTACGAGAGCGCCGTTTGCAACGGTTGAAGCCGCGTCTACGTTGATAGTAACCTTACCTTCCGTAACGGCGGGCTTGGTGTTAACTACGCTGATTTTAACCGTCTGTGCAGCGTAGGTGCCGTAGGTAATTTCAACGTTGTATTCGCCAGCCGCAGCCATATTGTAGGAACTTTCGGTTATAGCGTAATCGGTTGCCTTAAGCTTTTCCTTAATGCCGTCTGACCATACCGACTTAACTACAAGGTTTGCGGTGTCCAATTTACCGTTCGTAAGATAGGTATGGGTCATAAATTCGTCGTTAATTTCAAAGCCCGTCTCTTCTGCAACGGTTACCTTGTAGGTTGCCGTCTTGGTTGCGTCTTCTTTGGACTTAACGGTGATGGTGTATTCGCCTGCGGCGTCCTTGTTGAATGCGGAAGCATCTACTTCGTAGCCTTCGTCTGCTTTAAGCACGAGCTGAACGCCGTCGGAGTAAACGCCCATAACGTTCAAGCCTGCAGCGGTGAAATCTTCACCCTTCTTGAATCTTGCTTTTGCGTTATTTGCGTTGACCTTAACTTCGCTTATGGTTGCGTCTGCACTCTTAACGTTGGTGCTTGCAGCCTTAAGGCGGTACTTAGCGTTGTTTTCGCCTTCAGCCTTCCAAACCTTAGCAAAGTCAAAGCCCAAGGTGGTGGAAAGGAACTCAACGGTGTTTTCACCTGCGGTAGCTGAAGCTTCGTCCACGGTTACGCCCGAAACGGCATAGAGACCGTTTACGATTTTTTCTGTGGGCGCCTTGTTCGCCTGATAAAGTTTAGGGTCATTCGCCTTGAGAATTAATACATTCTTAATGGTAAGTTTTGCCAACGAGGCGTTACCGGAGAAGATACCGATAGAGTTTGCAACAGGCATTTCAGCGGAAATTACAGCGTTTTCAACCGAAACTTCACCGCCACGGGTACGGCCTGCAATGAACGAACCGTTGCCGGAAGAACCCTTTAATTCACCTGCGACGTCAAGGTTTTTAAATGTTACATTAGTTTTGTTCTGCATATCGCCCATAAGCAAACCGCCGTACTGAGCGCACTGTATTATACAGCCGTTCTTTGCGGTAATTTCTTCAATGGTGATAACTGCGTTACCGGAGTCGTTTCTTGCAAACAAGAGACCGCCGTAGTTGGCAGTGGTTGCAACAGAGCACGAGTTGAACTCGATTTTGGTCAAGCTTGAAGCGCCGTTTACAAGACCTGCAACGA
>CAMAHZ010000140.1 GCA_945834965.1 uncultured Clostridia bacterium
TGGCACAAGAAAATCTACCCCAACCAGGTGTGGTTAGACGGCATTTATATGTCCGAAGTTTTCTATACCCGCTATATGGCAGAGAAGGGCAACGGCGATTTTTCTGAAATTATCAAGCAGTTTCAGGGCGTGTTCGAGCATATGTACGACAAGGAAAAACGCCTTTACTACCACGGTTGGGATACGTCTAAGCAGGCGTTCTGGGCAGATAAGCAGACGGGGCTTTCCAAAAACTTCTGGCTGCGTTCGATAGGTTGGTACACGGTAGGGCTTATAGACGTCCTTTCCTATCTTCCCGAAAGTGCGGTAGAAGAAAAGAAGATTTTAGGCGATATTTTCAAGACGACGATAGAAGGGTTAGAAGGTTATATCGACCCCGAAACGGATATGTTCTGGCAGGTGCCTAACTTCGTGGGCAGGGAAGGCAACTATGCCGAAACTTCGGGCTCTTCTATGATTGCGTACGCAATGATGAAGGGCGCAAGGCTGGGCTATGCGGATAAGCGTTTTGCTCAAGTCGGCAAAAAGGTGTTCGAAGGTATTTGCAAAAAGTACCTTACCGAAACGGACGGCAAGCTAAACCTTGGCGGTATATGCCTTGTGGCAGGCTTAGGACCTGAAACGAACAGGCGCAGAGACGGCTCTTACGAGTACTATATCTCCGAACCCGTCGTAGAAAACGACGCAAAGGGTACGGGACCGTTCGTTATGGCGTATACCGAAATCAAGCAGCTTTAATCATAAATAGATAAAAAAGGTGGACTTTGCGTCCGCCTTTTTTATGCGTTGTAAGTAAATTTTATAAAATATAAACGTTAACCCCCCTGCACCGCAAATAAAATCTTTGCGGTGACGGTTTTTGCCAAACACAACTCAATACGCTATTTCAAGAGACGTAAATAGGTAATAGTCGTATATATTCAATTTTTATTCGTGCTTTGTATACTGCATAGGGGATACGCCGAAGTACTTTTTAAACACCCTTGAAAAGTAAAGGGGCTCTGCAAAGCCGCACGCTTCGGCAATTTGGGAGACGGTAAAGTTGGAATAGCTGTTGGTTATTCCGTTTTCTACGTACTGCCTTGCCCTGTCCATTCGTATGCCGTTCAAGTAGTCGTGCGGGGTCACGCCCGTCTCCTTTTTAAACAGCTTTCTCACGTAGTCGTAGTTTAACGGTATTTTCCGCAGCGCCGTCTCGGCAGAGTAGGTGCTGTCCGTAAAGTTCTTTTCCATATCGGCTTTAATCGTCGTAACCACGGGGTGAAGCTTAACCGAATAGTCGTCTGCAACGTATGCGACGATTAACTGCCCCAACGCCGCAAGAATACCGTTCGTCCGCTCCCTATCGTCACGGCTCAGGTGGCAAATTGCTTCCTTTACGGCGAAAAGCATACCTTGCCCCGCCGTATTGCCCACTACGTTCACGGGCAGCGACGCAGGCAAAAGGGGTTGCTCTACGCACGCAATCAAGTCGTTGCCGTTCGGGCTTTGAATATCGTAGTGCGAGTAGGGGGGTATGATTACGTATTCGCCACAGCCGTAGCTTGCCGACTCTTCCAAATTCTGTCCGAAAGAAATTTTGCCGCCCTTTCCGCCCTGCTCGGGGATAAGCACCTTAAGGCATTTATTGAATTTTTGCGCCCCAACCCTTTCAAGGGCGGAGTATCTGTCTGCAAATACGACGTCGTTCATAACACGATTATACTATATAAAAACCGTTTTGTCTATATTTATAGCCGATTTTTATATAATGCGCTTACAACGCCTTTTCAAAAACCTTATTGTCAAGCTCTGCGCAGTAGTCGCCCAAGTCCTTATAGCCGCAGCCTATAAAGAAGTTTTCGTTCTCTTCGGTGGGCAACAGGTAAATACGCTTGACCCCGCCTAAGCTAAGCTCGTTTTCTGCAAAGGCTAAAAGCTGTTTTCCCACGCCGCAATTGCGGTGGGTGGGGGTTACGTAAATTTCCCTTATATCGCCGTCGCCGTCCCTAAAGCACCACTCGTTTTCGGGGGCGTCGGTCTGGTAGATAATAAATCCCAAAAGCGTTTCGCCGTCTACGGCAACCGCCGCCGAGAATAAATTTTCCTTTAAGTCGGGTAAGACGTATTCGTCGAAAAGGTGGTAGGGCTCGTCCTCGCAGCCCAACTCTTCGTAGTAGGCGCAAAACAGCTCTTCAAACTCATTAAAATCTTTTTCCTGAATTTCCCTGATTAACATAATTTCACCTGAAAAAACAAAAGGCATCTCTTTTGAGATGCCTTGCTAATTTAAAAATTACTGAGCAACGGGGTAAACGGAAACCTGCTTACCGTCTTTGCCAACCCTTTCAAACTTAACGGTACCGTCGATAAGAGCGAAAAGAGTGTCGTCTTTACCGATACCAACGTTGTTGCCGGGCTTGAACTTGCTGCCGCGCTGTCTTACAAGGATGTTGCCTGCAAGAACTGCCTGACCGTCAGCACGCTTGATACCAAGATATTTGGGGTTACTGTCTCTGCCGTTGTCGGTAGAACCGCCGCCTTTCTTATGTGCAAATAATTTAATGAATATCATTACTTCGTCCTCCTTAAATTATTCAGCAGCTGCTTCGGTTTCAGCGGGTTTAGCCGCCTTCTTCGTTGCACGCTTCTTTGCGGGTTCGCCGATTGCCGTTACCTTGATTTCGGTATAGGGCTGTCTGTGACCCTGCTTCTTTCTCTCGTTCTTCTTAGCCTTGTACTTGAAGACGATAATCTTCTTTGCCTTACCCTGTGAAACGACCTCTGCGGTTACTTTCACGTTTTCTACTTCCTTGCCAACGGAAACTTTAGCATCGTCCGCCGTTAAAACAACGGGGAAAGATACGGTGTCGCCTACGTTTGCGGCAAGCTTTTCCACCTTTACGGTGTCGCCAACGGAAACTTTATACTGCTTATTTCCGTTATCAAAAATTGCGTACATGGTTTGTCCTCCTCTAACCAGTCTCGTCGGATACTTAATTGCCAAAGGCGTAGGCGGTGCGGTTGAAATTTTTTTGCACACTTAAAAAGCCCGTTCCGAACGGCTCGGGAATTAATATAACATATTAATAAAGCGCAAGTCAAGCGTTTTTAGCGCAAACGGAATATAAATCGTGCGGTTGGGCAAATTATTTTTAATCAACCTATAAGGAGAATTTTTTATGGAAAGCATTAAAAACGACAGTGAAATTCTTGCGGAAATTTACCGCAACGCACAGCTCGGGCTGACTTCTATAGTCGACCTTCTGCCCGAAGTGGACGACGAAGAGATGAAAGAAGAGCTAACCCGTCAGCACGAAGAGTACGAAAAGGTGTGTTCGGAAGCGACTAAAATTGCGGCGGCAATGCAGTTGGAGTTAAAGGAGCCGTCGCCCATAAAGAAAGCGATGATGTGGTCGGCAATCAAGATGAACGCCGCGGCGGACAACAGCCGTGCCAACGTCGCCCAAATGATGATTAAGGGTACCGTGCAGGGCATAACGAGCTTAAAGACCACCATGGGCGAGAGCGAAAAGGTCATGGACGGCGAAATTAAAAAGCTGTTAGGTAGGACTATTGATATGGAAGA
>CAMAHZ010000141.1 GCA_945834965.1 uncultured Clostridia bacterium
AACAGGGTTAAAATCTTAAGCGGATTTACCGACCCAACGCCTGTAATGCCTTGCCAACATTCGTCAAGCGTTAAAGGTGTAAACGCCACCGCGCAGACTGCACCTAATACCGCAATTATAGGGTATAATGGCAGGCTAAATTTTTTAATTTTAACTTCGGGCTTGACCAAAACGCATAAAACTAACGCAATACAGGTCAGCACGGCAATAATAACCGTAGCAATCATAGGCTAAATTTTATCACTTTTATTTCGTAATGTTAATTGATTTTAGTATAAAAGTATTTTTTAACTACCCGTAAAGTAATATATACCGTGTTAAAATTCTTAAAAAAAGGTAAATTCTGGGTATACGTTATAACGGTAGCGGCGATAGTAATCGTCTTATGTATAGCCTGTATATCGCTTTTCGGCGGAAAAGTGTTAAACTTTGATGCGACGTTTTATTACGTTTGTTACGATAGTCCGCCCGACGATTCGTCAATAGTTTCGGTATCTAATCTCGTGCACAGCTACGGCGGTGCAGGCTATATAGCAAGCTGTAATAATAAAAGCTACGTGGTCGTGTCCTGTTATTATTCAAATGAAGACGCAACAGCAGTATGTAATCAACTAAACAGAAAAGGTTTAAGCTGCGGCGTCGTAAAAGCCGAAGTGCCTGAAAGAAAGCTGTTAGGCTCTGCAAAAAGCAATATTCAAAAGTATTTAGGTAATTTAAATACCCTGTATTCAATTTCTAAAAGTTGTTACAATCTTGCTAACTCGGTGGATAAATTCGAAGTGGGGCAGCAGGGGGCAAAGTCCGTACTCGGAGAGATAAAGACGGCTTTAAAAGGGCTTGCAGGAAGTAACGGGCAAAACTGTTTTATAAAAGAGCTTGAGTACCTTATCGCCGAGTGTGAAGACGTTTCCTACGGTTACGTTTTTTCCTACGATATCCGCAGACTGCAAATTGCGGTGTGCGATAGCATAGTAAATGTAAATATTTATTGACTAAAACTCAGCCGTGTGCTAAAATGAAAGCACTATGGAGGAAGAAAAATGAGTTTAGCGGATAAAATTTTCGTCGATAATATGAACGACATTATCGAAAACGGCGTATGGGATACTAAGCTTGAAGTGCGTCCTAAGTGGAGCGACGGCACACCTGCGCATACGGTTAAAAAATTCGGCATCGTAAACAGGTACGATTTAAGCAAGGAATTTCCTATACTTACAATCCGCAAAACCTATTTCAAGTCCGCAGTAGACGAGCTTTTGTGGATATGGCAGAAAAAGAGCAATAACGTTAAGGATTTGCACTCTAAAATTTGGAATCAGTGGGCGGACGAAAACGGCAGTATCGGCAAGGCGTACGGCTATCAGCTTGGCGTTAAAAACATATATAAAGAAGGCGAATTCGACCAGGTTGACAGGGTGTTGTACGACTTAAAGCATAACCCTGCAAGCCGCAGAATTTTGACTAACATCTACAACTTTGCAGACCTGCACGAGATGAATTTGTATCCTTGTGCGTACTCAATGACTTTCAACGTTTCCGACGGAGTTTTGAACGGAATACTCAACCAACGCTCCAACGATATGCTCACGGCAAACAACTGGAACGTAGTGCAGTACGCCGTACTTATGATTATGTTTGCTCAGGTTTCTAACCTTAAGGTTGGCGAGCTTATTCACGTTATTGCCGACGCCCATATATACGACAGGCACGTGCCTATGGTAAAAGAAATAATAACGCACGAACAGTTTGCCGCACCTAAGTTAGAAGTCGACCCCGATATTAAAAACTTCTACGATTTCACCGTAGACAGCTTTAAGCTTATAGACTACAAGTGCGATAACACTAAGTACGACATACCCGTAGCGGAATAAGGAAATACAATTATGAAAGCAATTTTACACGCAGATAAAGAGTGGGGAATAGGCAAGAAAAACGGCTTAATGTTCTCTATCCCTGCCGATATGAAATTTTTCAGGGAGACGACCACGGGTAACGTAGTGGTTATGGGCAGTAACACGCTTAAATCTTTCCCCGGCGGCAACCCCTTAAAAAACCGCACGAATATCGTGCTTTATCCCGGCGGCGAAGAGAGAGACGATTGCCTTATCGTACAGAGCCTTGAAGAGCTTTTTGCTCAGATTAAAAAGTACGACGAGGACAAGGTTTTCGTAATCGGCGGAGCAATGATGTACAAAACCTTACTTCCATATTGCTCGGAAGTGCTGGTAACGAAGGTGGACGCGGTTGGCGGTGCGGACGCGTATTTTGAAAATTTGGATAATAATCCTTCGTTTAAGCTTGTCTACGAGTCCGACCCCGTAGAAACCAACGGCTACACCGTGCGCTTTACTACGTATAAAAATCTTGAAGTAAAAGCTCTGTAAAGATGAAAAAAACTCAAAAGATAATACTACTATGTATAAATATTTTATTGTGCGCACTAATTGCCGTGTGCACAAGTTTTTTTATGCAGGGGTGGAGTTTAACCGTTAAAATCGTCTGCTACTGCGTTGCCGGCGTCGGATTAATTTTTGAAACTGTCACCTTTTTTATAAAAAAAGACGCCCTTTTTAAGAGCGGATTTATACTCGTCGCCTTGGTGGCTATTGTCGTTGCGTTTATTGCTATAATAACGGCAACGTTTTCGCTCGGCGACTACCCTACCGACGCGGAAAAGACGGAAAGATTAATTGAAATTATCCAAAGCTTTGGCGTCTGGGGTTATTTAATATACTTTTTAATTCAGGTTTTGCAGGTCGTAATTTTGCCCTTGCCTGCCGCGGTATGCTACATACCGGGCAGTCTGATATGGGGACCGCTTACCGCAACCTTAATTGCTTCCGCAGGCGTGATAGTCGGCTCGGTTATTGCGTATTTGATAGGTAAATTCTGCGGTAAACCCGTCGTCGTATGGATAGCAGGTAAGGAAGCAACCGAAAAGTATACGAATATTCTCTCTAAAAAAGGCAAAATATTATTCTTAATGATGCAGATTTTGCCTTTCTTCCCCGACGATATAATCTGCATAGTCGCAGGCTTGACCTGTATGAACTTCGCATTTTTTATCGCAACTATTGTAATCGTCCGCCCTGTAATTATCGCAATGTATTGCTATCTCGGAAGCGGTACGATAATTCCGTTTTCAGGTTGGGGGATTCCCGTCTGGATAGCGATTTTTGCCGTATGTATAATTCTTGCCGTGCTTTCGTTTAAATATCAGGACAGAGTCGAAAGTTGGCTCGTTAAAAAATTTAAGCGAAATAAAGGCGCTAAAGCTGACGATGAAGAAAGCGAACAGAAAGACGATAACGATAAGACCGAAGATACCTAAATTAAATTAGTTATAAGTGTTGCTTATGGCTAATATAAAAAAAACTGAACTTATAAATATTGCATAAAATTTGTATATTTTTTGTTTTTATGCTAAGATTTACTCAATTACGAAATCGCCTTGACGTACGGCGATTAAATCTATGAGAGATAAAGGAGATAATTTATGTCATACGTACAAAAGGTATTAGACAACCTTAAAAAGACCAACCCCAACGA
>CAMAHZ010000142.1 GCA_945834965.1 uncultured Clostridia bacterium
CACTATTAATATAAAACGTGTTTGCGCCGATTAAACATTTAAATCACAATTTTTTTGATTTTACTTAAAAAATAGGGTGCGTAGGCACAAAACGCGCCTACGCACCCTTTTTTACGTCACTAAATTCTTATAAAAAACTTAAACTTACTTTTGCTTCCACTCAATAGAGATATCGCCGATATAGGTAGTATTATCTCCCGTCGTGCCCGTATTTATCAAGCAGAAATCACCGTAGTTATTTCCTACTATGTCCGCAGCTAAATCTACCGTAGCAGCGTAGCCGTTCGCTTCAGCTATAGTCGCCGCCTGAGGCGAGGACGATTCAACGTGAGCTTTCAGCTTCGTACCCTCAGTCCAGATTCTTACGGTACACTCGGTTAAATAAGCCGAAGACTGCACGGGAGTGCATATTTCCTTGCTCTTTCCGTCCTTGTGTTCCATCAAAACGAATTCGCAGGAATTGCCGCTCTTTCTATAGATACGGAGACCGTAACCCGTCAACGTTTCGTTGTCGAATTTAATCATTATATCCATATACTGATAGTCGGAACCGAATCCCTGTGCGGCAGTCTTACCGGGAGCAAGCTTTAAGGTAACGTCCATATCGCCGAAATCGTTGCCGATTGCGGTATAACGCATTCTCGCGCCTCTGCCGGTATGATAAATACCGCTGTAATTGAGGAAGCCGTTCTTTGCGCCCGTGCCGTAAGCCCAGCTCTGGTCGTTAACCGTCGTCCAGTTCTTAACCTTTGCCGAATATTTGGTATCTTCTTCCGTACCGTCGAGAGGGATATAACCGCTTTGTGTATCGGCAGGAATATAGGCGTCCATAGTCCAGAAGCCCTCTATAAGGTCTTTCTGCGCCTTTGTTGACATAATGGACAAATCGGGGATAAGCTTATTGCTCTGCTGTATTCCCTCGTCCTTAATCGGTTCGGAAGCAACCACGACTTTTGCCTCTCCGTAATCGGAGCGGATGTTCTTGCTCTCAACCGATACCTGCAGATATTTACCAACGTACGCCTTGGAAAGCGTTATATTTTTAAGAGGCGTAGTACTTCTTCCTACGGCTATCTCTATAGGATTAGTCCCCTGTGCGTCGTCGCATACAGACCAGATTATTCTGGACATATCAGCGCGAGTACCGAGGTCAAGCGTGTAATCGACTTGTGCGGTTCCGTCCGTTTTCTGCACTATAACGGGGTTGGAAATGAATTCGGGCGCAGGTAAAACGGTAGGTCTGACGGTCAGAGCGACCACTCCTTCGAGACCGTTGGACAATTTTGCCGTAACGATAACCACCTTTGCTTCTTCCTGTGTGTTTATACCTTCAACCTCGCAGCTTAATCCGTCTTGCGAAGGCGTTAACTTTACTATATCCTTATCCTCATCCTTTATCTTCCAATCTATCGTCAACCCGTTCAGATATTCGGTGGCGTGGCGTCCTAACACGTCAACGTTTATAGTGGCTGTACCGTTGCCCGATTCTATGGTTGCGCTCGACGTATAGGTCGTACCCCACATAGAAGAATTCTTTGCGGTATAAGCAATAGCCCTCAAAGGCACGTCCGTCGCACCGAGAGCGGTAACCTTTTCCTTCTGTCCCATAGGGTCCCAATCGTCCTCGCCGCGGAGCAGATTGTAAACGTTATATATAACTTTATCGCCGTCGGTCAGCTTATAAGCTTTCAACGCTTCGGTACCTGTTAAGTCAACGCCTGCGTCCGGAGTATTGCCGCCGTCGTCCATAGTTATATTCATGCCGTTACGTTTAACGTTGGAATAATAGCTCCTGTAAGTATTGCTTATCACGTCAGACCAACCTATCGATACGGGGATATCGTAATCGTCGATAAATTCGCAGTCTATAACCGCGTAAGGTCCGGCGCCTTTGGAAAGGTATTGAGAAACAGAACTGCCTACGTTATAATGCGTGATTTTCATCTGGCAGCCGAGCAGCGTAACGCCGCTTGAACCGCCCCAAGGCTTAGAGCTGTAGAATTCAAAATCACAATTGAGATATACCGCCTGCGAAGACCCGTTAAGAGAGTCGTCCGTAGATTCAAGATGACAATTGACGTAGAGCGCGCGTTTACTGTTATTGAAAGGCATCATATTGAGCCTACTTATAAAGCGTACGTTTTCCGCATACAGCTTGTCGCCACTGTAAGACGCTATCTGTCCCTGCGTTACGTTATTCGTCCTCTTCGCGCGGTTCAAAGAAGGATTAAGCGGGTATTCCAAATCCACGTTACAATAATCGCCGAACGTAAGGTTCTTTAACGTAAGACCGTCTCCCGTAATATTGAACATCGTCCAGTTACCGCCGTCGTAACCCTCGTTGTGTCCGTAGTTAGCCGCTATAACGACGTTGCGGGGGTCGTCCGTTAAACCTGTAATATGAAGGTTCTGGCACGTCTTTACTATTCCGAACGCCTCGGTAGTTTCAGTAGAATCGGGATTATGAATCCAGTAAACGTACGGGGCGATATACATTTGCATAGGCTCGCTTTCCGTACCGTCTACGAGATGGTCCATAGCCTGTTTGAACGAATTATATACGTTGTCAAACCCCTCTATCTGTTCATCGGAAAGTCTGCCGTCTATATAAATTGCCTTTTCGTTTATTTCAACGGTTTTTTCCGAACCTTCGTAACCGTAAGTAAACGACTTACCGTCCGCCGCCAAAGTAACGGGGAACTGCTTAACGTCCTCTATAAACTTTGCATATAACGACGTATCGTTCGCTATTGTTTCACTGAAATCGAACGGTGTAGCAAAATCAGCGGTCTTATACCAGCCTTCAAACGTACTTCCGTCCTTTTTAGGCGTCCAGTTATAACCCTTTCCGCCGTCCGCGACCATTTGTTTCATAAGCGTTTCATTGCCGTCGAAATAAGTAACCGTAAAGTTTTTAATCGGCGTTGCGGCAGTTTCAAATTTTGCATAGACGTTCAAATTACCCGTTACAGCCGAGTTAAAATCGTATTCGACGTTAAAGCCGGTCGTCGTATACCAATCGTCAAATTCATATCCCGCTTTGGTAGGCGTCCACTCGTACGCCTTGCCTTCCGGCGAAACGGACTGTTCCATTAACACGGTAACGCCGTCCTGGTCGTAATACGTTACCGTGTATTTAGTAACTCCGCCTTTGCCCTCTCCGTCAGTGCACGCCGCAAGCGGCATACACATAGCCAACGCTACGGCAGTAGCCGTAAATACTTTTGCTCTACGTTTCATCTTTTTTCCTCCTATTTAGTTTATAACCGCAGTACGGTTACAATATTAGTTTAACACCTATTTAACGTTTGTCAATACGGTTTAACAATTCTCTTTGTGAAATTTTTGCAAAAAATGTAATATAAAATTGTGATTAAATATCGATAATTGATAATATATACCAAATATATCAATATCGCTGTTATATTTAGCAATTTTTAAAATTTGTAACGATACGGGTTGACCTTACGCAAAAATCGGGGCGGCACAAAGGACCAAATTTTGCATAATACTTGACGGACGGGGCATTATATTTTATAATAAAGGTA